>JAIRMX010000196.1 GCA_031258375.1 Elusimicrobiota bacterium
GACGTGATTATTTCATTCATTTATTTACTCTCCTTTGCCAGAATTATTACTAATTACTTCTAATTGCCTAAATTTAGTAAAATGAAAACACAGGCCCCTTGCGGGTTAAGAGCGGGCAGCTCGCCTGTGTTGCTTGTTATGATAGAAGCCGGATACTTTTGTATCCGTTTGTTCGGAGGTGTTCAGGCCTCCGGCAAATTTGTTATTGAACTTTTCTTCTATCATATCTGCCCTGTTTAAACCTTGTAATCAAATTGTACACAAATGATTACAATTTGTCAACAATTATTTCAAAAATGGAACTTTATGACGAAAAAAAATATAAAGAAAGAAACTGTAATACAAGAAAAAATTAGGCAGGCAATGAAAGAAGCGGGTCTCACGCAAACGAAACTCGCGAACAAACTTAACGTCAAGCATCCCCTGATAAATGCGTGGCTGTCTGGTAGAAGAAATCCTACCGTTACAAGTTTAAAAAAAATTGCGGCGGCAACAGGCAAACCGTTGCAATATTTTTTTGAGAACTCGGGCAACGTAGGAAGCATCGGCGACGGCAATAAAATAGGAGAACAAAATTTTACAAGTAATCCTTCCGATATAGAATTACTAAGAAAAGATATTGAATTGTTAAAAAAGGAAATTGAGATACTCAAATTAAAAAATGAATTGAAGGATAAAAAGAAAAAATAATCAGGAGGAAGAAAATGAAAGAAATCAAATTCTGTCATCATGCGCAGATGCTAAGAGCGCAAGAAACTTGGGGAGAGGATGAAAAAGGCAGAAGAATAACCAAATCTACAACTGAATATTCCGACGGGGTTATTGTCACTTTAGAGCTTTGCTCCGGCGGGGATTGGAAAGTTCTTTGTAATAAACCTTTACGGTTTTCTGCTTTAACCGGCAAGATAACGGTTCGGCGCTAGGCCACTCCGATTCCATTTGTTCTATGGGATGAGATGCCTCTATTATAATTTCCGCAGGCACATTGGTTGTTATTTTTAGGCCATAGATTTTTTTAGGCATAAATTCATAACCGCGATTTTAAAATTCAAAACTATCTTCTGCGGCTAGCAATACTGTGCGCGTTCATGACCATACTAACCGTTGCAAACTCTCTGGCCGACTCGGCGTCTTTAGCCGCTTTTCTTGCATAGGCTTCCGTCATATCTAATTTTCCGGATTCCCAAAGTTTATACCGTTGTTTTAGAACGTCGCTTTTTTCAATATCCCTGCAGTTGCAGATATCCATTTCCTTTTTAAAAAGTCTTATTTCAGGAAAATCTTTTTCTAATGCCTCGCACGCGGCTTTTTCTTTTCTCATGTCATTCAATATAAAACACGCTGGCAAGGCTAATATTGCGAATAAGAAAATATATATAAAAATTCCTTTCATTTCATTCTCCTTTCTATAATCAAAATATGCTAGAATTGAGGCAAGAAGCAAATATACCCTGCAAGGTTTATTTTTACAGTCCGCTTAAAAGCTGGCCGGCTTCTTGCCGTATTAATATTGTAATCATTTGATTACAAAATGTCAAGGATTGGTTATGAAAGAAATCCCGGAATTAACGAAAAATATAGGACTTATTATTATTTTGTTAGGTTTTATTATTGTTATGATAATATCGGCCTATAGCAAAAACTTTGCGACCGTCATGGCTTTGGCTGGTATATTATCAGCAATCTTGTGCGCTAATATTTTTAATGTTCGCATAGAAATAGAAAAATATAGAAAGATATCAGAGCTGGAGATAGAAAAGCAAGAAAAACAGTCATATATGCAAAAAAGAAAAGAAGTCTATGAAAAAATAGTTTTTTTAAGTTATCAGTTGTATAACGAAATAAAAGATTGGTGGATATCCTTTCCTCTTGTAGATAATTATTCTGCGATAAAAACACAAATACCCAATAAAGATAAAGAATTAACTGCCGCAGTAAAAAAATTGAGGACAAGTTATCAGTTGTCTTTATTATATCTTCCAGACTGGATAAATCCCGCTTTTAATAAAATTATTGTGAACATTAGCAATATAAGGAAACACTATAATGACATCTGTTCTAGCGAAAAAGAAAATATGTTTGCAGAATTGTTAGACAAGGAAATTAATAAATTAAAAGAGAATATTGATATGTTAATGAATATTATTCGCATGGATTTAGACGGTAGCTTGAAAAATTATAAAAACAAGAAAAGTAAAAAATGAAAGCAAAATCTTTAAAGTTCGCTAAAATAAAACCGTATATAGCTTGTTTCCTTGGGGGATTTAAGCAGGGCTGTTTTGCAGCCTTTTCTATACGGTGTGTCGGCCATACGGAGGCGAACCCGCATGAACAAAATTTTTTATATCCAAAGCCGCGCTCTTCGCCGGCGTTGAAATTGAAATGCGAGCGCGTGAATTGAAATGCAGAGTTTATAGCTTCGCGCCCGCGTTACAGAATTGTTGAGACCTTTTCGTTAAATTTTTTAATTTGCGAAAAGATACTCTTGATATCTTGTTCTTTGAGGTTCTCATAAGCGACGCAAGTATTATCCTTTAAGAAGAAACAAATGCCTTTTGTTCTTTCTTCTGTGAAAAGGATTTTGTCAAAATCTACGCAGGCGATATTTTTGCCATCGCGCGGGATTAATACTTTCACTTTAACCTCATAAATTATCACGGAGATTTTATGGAAGAAAATCAGCAAATGAGCCTTGCGGAATTTATAAGCGACGCCATCCGTCAAATAAAAATAGGCGTAGGCGACAACAGAATTAAGCTCCCCGTGTCTGTTAAATTTGAAATAGGCGTTGTTATAACTCAAAATCAAGGCGCAAAAACAAAAGGCGGCCTTGAGCTTGGCGTTGCTTCTTTTCTTAGTTTGGGTGCAGGCGGTATAAGTTCTAACAATACTGAAGGCAAAACTTATAACAACTTGTCCTTTACCATAGAACTGACGCAATAATTTTTAAAAGAACTCGCCCTTTAGGGCTTAAGATTTTTGCCAGCCTTTGGCTGGATTAAACTTATGTTTATATTTTAGAAACCTTTGTTTCAATTTGTCAAGTATTTTTTAAAAACGGAGGCTTTTATGACGGCAAAACAAGAAAAAACATTAGGTAAAAAAATTAAGGAAGCTATGTTTGAAGCTGAACTTACTCAAAAAGATTTAGCTAAAAAAATAGGATTAAAGCAAGAACAAATAAGTAGTTGGATTAGAGGTATTCGTAATCCTAAAACAGATTCTTTAAAAAAAATTGCGGCGGCAACAGGCAAACCGTTGCAATATTTTTTTGAGAACTCGGGCAACGTAGGAAGCATCGGCGACGGCAGCAAAATTGGAGAGCAAAATTTTACAAGTAATTCTGCCGATGTAGAATTACTAAGAAAAGATATCGAATTGTTAAAAAAAGAAATTGAGATACTCAAATTAAAAATTGAATTGAAGGATAAAAAGAAAAAATAATCAGTAAAAACGGCGTAACATGGGGTTAGGCTGCGATTTTGGGATTTGTAAGCAGAGATTGACTAAGTATGATTTGTAAATTTATATAATTATGATAAAACAAAAAAATTTAAGCTATAATTTTAATATAAGAGTAGATAAGCTTTCATCAAAAGAATAATATTAAATACTTTGTAGAGTTGCTTCTTAGCTGACAAAAGGTGAAAAAATGAAATTAGGATTTAAAAAAGTAGGAAAAATCGGAGAGGCCATAATAGAGACAAAAGGGCTTACCGTTATTGCAGGTGAGAACGATACCGGAAAAAGCACAATAGGCAAGGCTTTCTTTGCGCTAATCAAAGCGATAAATACAACTCAAGAATATTATATACAGGATAAACAAGAAAAATCCTTAAGAATGATCTGGGATATATATTCAGTATTAAATGCGAAGTTAAAAAAAATTACAACCCCAACTACCGCCGCTCTTTTTAACCCCAACCATTTCACAAAAGAGTTAATAAGTTGTCTTCAATTTAATTTGCCCGCTGACGATATTGTTGCAAAAAGAAAAGAGTTGCTGCCTGAACTCAACTTAACGGATGTGGAATTAAAAAGAGTTGAGGGCTTATTAACTGGCATTATTAATCTCTTCGCAAAAAAACTTACTAAAGAAAATATAATTAACGACGCCATTCGCAAGGCAATCCAAGGTGAATTCCGTTCTCAGGTAAACAATTCTGTTACTGGCGAAACATCGGAATTATATTTGGAATACAATGAGGGAAACAAAAACTCATTTGTATTTGAAAATAATAAACTTATAGATATAAATTCATATTCCGATACTGAGCACTCAATAAAAGAAGCCACTCTTATTGAATCTCCGGCTTTTTTGCAAGCTGTTGATACCCTTAAGGGCCTTCCAATATTTTCAGATATGGGAATAGGGGCCACAGATATCAAATTTTGGAACGGCTCGCCGATAACATTTCATTTAAAAGATTTCTCTATTAAAATTGATTCGTATAAGTATAGAAAGGGCAAGGAATCTGCGTATTCTTCCAGAATAAAAGATATTATAAAAGGTGAATTCTATTTTGACCCTAAGAAGGAAGAAATGTTTTTTAGGAAAAATTCCTCTGATAGCCAATCAACAGCGTCAATAAGAACTATTAATACAGCTATTGGCGTGCGCTCTTTCGGCATACTAGATATATTGCTTAAAGTGGGTGCCATCGGCCCGTCTGAAATGCTAATAGTGGATGAACCTGAAACCCATTTACATCCTGTTTGGCAGCTTGAATATGCTAGATTAATTGTTGATTTAGTGTGCGACGGTGTACCTGTTATTATAACATCTCATAGTCCCTATATGATTGAAGCGTTGAGACATTATTCTAAGAAAAAGGGAATCTTTGATTCCGCGACAAAATTCTATCTTGTCAAGCAAGCTGACGATAGCGGGAATTTTTGCAATGTTGTTGATTTAAAAAACAACTTAGACCCCATATTTCAAAAATTATCAGACCCTCTAAAAAAGATTTTGTATGAGGACTAAACATGCTAAACATAATAGCTTCCAAGTATACCAGCTTTCTTTTAAAAAATTATGTGAATGTTGATACAACCATATCCGGTATATCTCCTACCAAAAAGACTATTTGCTCTCAAAACAAATGCCCATCTCCCAGGAATTGTCATATTAATAGACAGCTATATCAATTTGATGTATTTGTGGAAAAAGCTAAGCCTATCAATACCCCCAGGTCTTGTGATGCCGCGTTAATGTCATCTCTACAAAACATGTTAATGTTCTTAGAGTTTTCAAGAAGGAAAACAGGGCACAGTCAGTCAGATTGTTTTGAAAAAATTCAGGGTAGCTTGTCTGTCATAGAAGATATAGCCAACAATAAGGGAATTGCAAACAATGTTAACAATATAGATATGATTCTAGTTTTTAATGCAGATTGGCAGGACCGCAAAGCTGACGAATTGTTTTCTCTATTGGATTTTATGACCAACACTAAAGACAGCAAAACAAGTAGCCTCGGTGTTTTTGAGTTAGAATTTATGGGAGTATCTTATAAAATAAAATGCTTGATGTATCCCTGCAACGAAGTTGATTCAGTTATTAACGCAGCATTTAGTCCCAATGGGTTTCTTGCAACGGACATATAGTAATGTGATATTTGCTCTCAAAAAGGCTTTTCTCGGCTGTTTTTATCCTCCATCTTAGAAGTCTCATATCTATTAATGTCCTGCAAAATCTTGACAAGCCTGTAAACATTTGTTTACAATATAAATATGAAGACAATAATGTTTTTTTATCTAAACGGCAAGAGCCCGTTTAAGACATGGTTTCAAAAGCTGGATAAGCAAATATCGGCAAGAGTTATCAAGGCTATTGAACGTTTGGAGAACGGCAATTTCGGAGACTGCAAATATCTTGGCGAAAATCTTGTTGAAATGCGCCTGCATTTTGGGGCCGGATATCGGGCGTATTTTACGGAAAAGGACGGCAAAATAATTATTCTGCTTACCGCCGGAGATAAAAAAACGCAAAATAAAGATATCGCCAAAGCGCGGGAATATATTAAACTAATTTGAGGGTAAAAATATGGCTAAGAACAAAAAAATAAATAAAGCGACTTTAAAAACGCTTGACGAATTTGAAAAAGACGTGTTTGTCAACGACCCCCAGCGCATAGAGGCGTACCTGAATGAAACGCTTAGGGAATATGCCAAAACTGGACGTAAGGAAGACTTTTTCAAAGGCATAGCCAAAGTCGTAAAATGGATAGGAATATCGAATGTCGCCACAAAAGCGCGCTTAAGCAGGCAGGGCGTGCATAAGGCCATAAAGGCAACTTCCAGCCCGTCGTTTACAACGGTGCTTAGCGTACTGCACGGCGCGGGATTTAATTTTCAAGTTAACCTGAACAAATAACCGCAATCAACCCCCGCAGAATCAATAAAACTGCGGGGCTTTTTTATTTCCCCCGGTAAACTTTCTTGCAGGTAAACGCGCTCACGGAGTAGCCTATAAAGAAATAAACAATCGCCTGCACAATATCCCATATCGCCGGCTCGTCCCAAATTTTAACCTGCAAAACCCAAGCCTGCCAGCACGCCCAAACAAGCACGACAATAGAAAGCGCGCCGTAAGCAAGCCTTACGACCGCGTCTCCGGCGTCTATCCATTTTATGCCTGTCCGTATAGCGGCGCGATTGGCGTTGATTTCGCTTAATTTTACGTTTTGCTCTGCAATCCTTGCTTGGGCCTCAGCCTGCCTTGCGTCGCTGTCCGCCGCCGCTTTTGCGGCCTCCGCGTTGGCCGATACTTGCGCCAGCGTTTTCATTTTTTCAAGTTCGAAATCGTTATCGGCCTTTTTGGCTTTGGCCTCAAACAATTCTTTTATCGCGTTTGGCAGATAGGCAACCAACGCGCGGCGGAACCTCCGCATAAACTTTGCGCGTTAGCAGGCCGTCTTTTTCCATAGTGCGTAAGCTTTCTGTAAGAACCTTTTGCGTTATGGAGCCTATGGATTTCTTGAGTTCTCCAAAACGTTTTGTCCCTTCAAGCAAATCTCTCAAAATCAGGACTTTCCACTTATTATTGATAAGAAGCAATGTCGTTTCAACAGGGCAAGCGGGCAATTTGTTTTTCATAAAAACTCCTCTTACGTCTTAATAGTATCTTTTTGGATACTATATCACTTTTAAGTGCTTACTTTACAAATAATACTTTTACTTACTATTATACTATAAGACGCATAAAATATCAGGAGGAGTTATGAAAATAGCAATAATAGCCGCGGCAGGAAAACAAGGAAGTTTATTAGTCAAAGAGGCGTTGTCAAGAGGACATCAGGTAACTGCCATTGTTCGTTCAGAAGATAAGGCAAATATTCAAGCATCAAAAGTGCTTGTGAAAGATTTGTTTGACTTAACGTATGAAGATATTAAAGAAAATGACGTAATAATTGACGCTTTTGGCGCATGGACACCAGAAACAGTAGGGTTACATCAAACATCTTTAAAGCATTTAGCCGATATTTTGAGCGGTAAAGCAAACAGACTTTTAGTTGTAGGCGGAGCGGGAAGCCTTTATGTAGATAATGAACATAAAACCAGAGTGATGGACACGCCAGATTTTCCAGCCGACTGGAAGCCGTTGGCATCTAACATGGGGGCAGCCTTTGAGGCATTGCAAAAGAGAAATGACGTAAACTGGACATATCTTAGCCCGTCCGCAAATTTTGTGGCAGATGGCCCGCGAACAGGTAAGTACAAAATCGGCAAGGATAAGCTGATGTTAAATTCTAAAGATGAAAGTATGATAAGCTATGCAGATTATGCCATTGCTATGATTGACGAAGCTGAAAATGCAAAATATATCAAAGAAAGGTTTACCGTAGTATCCGAATAATATCTGTAAATTCAGGCGTAAGATAGAAAAGTAAAGAAACCCGCACTCGTGTCAGACGGGAACTTGAATATTTTGCACATGGGTATTTAACACTAAACTGGCAAAGGTGACTGCTAAAAAGGCAAACAGAGAAAATCTTCCTGTTTGCCTTGTATTTTTGGCCTAAAATGAGGCAGAGAATGCTCTCCGGTTTGATATGGTAAAAAACCTCGTCGGAGTTTAAAACAAAATCCCCGCTCAGAGGAGACTTTCTCTAAACCGGGGCACTAAATGGCGGGGTCAACGGGATTTGAACCCGCGGTCTCTGCCTTGACAGGGCAGCGTGTTAAACCAGGCTACACCATGACCCCAAAAAATTTCAAATTCGCACAACGAATATATTTTATCTTTTTGTTTAACTTATTGCAAATATTTATAATATATCTACCAATATATTACGAGCGATTTGCATTTAACGCAATTAGTTTGTAATATTAATTTATAGTCTTTAAAGAGCAAGACAGTAAAAATAAGCCTTACAACACGTTAGTCTTTGCGGATACAGTTGCAATCCCGTGGTAAAGAAATAAGGAAATTCCGTGTCAAGCACGCAATTGCGACGTTTGAGAAAAAGGTTTATAAAAGAAGTACAATTTGATACTGTTTTTGGAACTGTGTGAAGAACATAGTGAGCTTTTGAGAATTCAAAAGCGCAAGTATAGTCCAAAAACAGCTCGTTATCAGGCGCAAAGCATTCGGAATAATTACCCGATTGTTTTGTGCCGAGCGTTTACCGCCGAAAGGCGGTAAACCACGGCTGTTATATTTCGGGTTACTATACTTGGCTCAAATATGGCGGCCGTTTTTCATTTGGCTAAGACTAATATTAAAACAGAGAGGACAGAAAATGAAAATTACATTAAACGAAGTTATAAAGAAATCGAACGAAGTTTTTAAAGCGATATTTCCAAAAGTCGCTGTCTTTTATTTGCTGCTGGGCGTTCTGCCAAACGCCCTAGTTCAGTTGTATATGATGAAAGATAATCCTAATCCATTATTTTTGATAATGGCAGGTTTAATCGGCTTTGCCGTTTTTATAGCAATGGTTATTTATGTAAAGGCGTTTTTTGAGGGCAACGGCATTTCCGCGACGGCCGTTTTATCGGAAGTGAAAAATTGCATATGGCCTTGCTTAAGTTCAATTGTTGCTTTGATTGGCGGTATCTGTGTTGCTGCAGGCATTGTTTGTCCAATTATTGTCGCACTTACGATTCCATTAATGATAGGGCTACAGACCTCACAAGCTCAATGGGCTTATCCCTCTATGGCTGGCATTATTATCGTTCTTCTATGTTGTTGTTATCTTACTGTACGAATAATATTTTTCCTCAATTTCGCTATTGTGGAAAAAGCCAGATGGTTTGCGCCGTTAAAAAAATCCTGGCAGATAACAAAAGGTCATTTCTGGAAATTGGTCTTGATAATTTTGATATTGTCATGCTTTAATCTGCCGGTATCTTTATCTTTGAGTCTCGCGCCGCGCTTTCCGCTTGCTTTTGTTATCATATATTTGTGTTTGATGCCGGTTCATTTATATGTTTTCTCTATTTTTCAAACGCTGTTTTTTAAATTATATTACGATAAATAAACGCATTATTCCGCACAAACAAAGGCCGCTTAAAATTTAAATTTGCGTTTTTGCGGGAATTACATTTTTAGGTATAAAGATTAAAAAAGTCGGTAAAAGGGTTATTGGGTCGTTGCCTAATAATCGCGGACTTGACACGCAATTTCCCTCTAATTTTTTCTATACAGCGTAAAACGCAAATTTAAAAATAAATATCAAGCGCGTCTATTCTTTTATTGTCATGCGTATATACGCGCAGCGAAAGTTTTCTATCGACAATTTGTATATGCGCAAAATGAGGCAAAGCATAATATTTAGAAGACCAGTCGTTGTCAAATGTTTTTTGCTCGAATAATTTGCCGCTGCCGCCGACAGTTATATACGTAGGTCCGTTTTTTGATTTTTCATTTTTCAGTATGGGAGTCGTTCTCTCGTAAGCGCCTTGATGTCCCTGTATTACCAGATTTACTTTATTTGCTTCAAACAACGGGGCAAGAAGCCGGCTCATTTTATCCGGCGCGTCTCCGCTGGAGTATACGGGATGATGCAAAATAACTATTTTCCAGTTAGAAGAATCCGCTTTTGAAAGAGCCGTTTTAAGCCATTCGAATTGCGAGCTTTTATCGTCCAATTTTGAAGCGTTTGCGACATTATAGATAAAATTGGTATCCAAAAAAATGAACCTTGCGTTGGCCGTATCAATGTAATAATAGGAAGGCGTGCCTTTGCTCCACGGCATAGTGTGAATGGAACGGTATTGCGCGGTCAAAAATCCGCGTCCTTCCTTATCGTTGAAACGGTTGGGGCCGTATTCGTCTTCCCCCAGAGCTATAAGCAAAGGATTGTTTAGCAAGATTTTTTCGTACGGAGTAAAAAATTGCATTTGCGCGTCTTTAATCAGTCCGCTTGAAGATATATTGCCGGTATGTATGACAAAATCGGATTTATATCCGAACATGCTTTCGGCCATAGCGTTTTTAATTTCCTCAGTATTTTTTTCCAACGGAGAAGACGTATTGCCTATAACCAAAAAATCTACAATTTTGCGTTCAGCCGAAAATAGAGTTTTAAAAGAGCCTTCTACGGGCGGCTGCACGCCGGTTCCATCGGCGTTCGGCACGTAAATTCTATAACAAAATTTTGTATTGGGAATAAGGCCGTGCAGCGTCAGAGAGTGTTCGGTTTTTTCAGGTGATACTGCCATAAGCTGCGAACATTTTTCTTCCGGCCCGTATTCAATCCACGACGGAGCGGGAATATCCACAGCCCATTTTATGACGGCGGTAGTTTGATCCGGGGCTTCGACGTACGGCCCTCGCGAAATATCGGCCGCGCTTAAAAGAACCGACGCGGCAAAAAAAATCGTTAATAAGATTGATTTATTCATATTATAATTCTACAAAAATTTTATGCCGCTTTCTTTAACTAATTTGGTAATTAGCGCTAATTTTTGCTATCCTTAATAGTATGAGTAAATTAATTGTTATATTGTCAGTAATGTTTGCGGGAATAAATATCTGGGCTTTGGAGATAGAAGTATCCGACAGTCATATTTTCGGTTCCGAGTTTTGGCGCAACAGCTTGTCAATTTCGACTCGTCCTTATTACCCCTTTTTCGTAGGAGCGGAATTTGATTTAACCGAACATAAAAATTTTAAAC
>JAIRMX010000210.1 GCA_031258375.1 Elusimicrobiota bacterium
AAAAATACATTGATAATAAAACCGTTTTTTATAACGACGCTATGAAAAATCCCGTTAAATGCGACTTCGTTATTACAAATCCGCCTTACCTTTACCAAAATAAGTTGAAAGATAATTCTATTTTGATAAACAGCAGGCATACGGATTTATATCAATTATCGCTTGAAAAAATAATGGACAGCAAAGAGGGTATTGTCATAGTCCCAATAAACTTTTTATCCGCCGAAAATTCAAAATATATTAGAGATATATTTTTGTATAAATTTAATATAATTAAAGCTAATTATTTTTCCGAGCAAGTTTTTGACGATACGACTTATAATGTTGTTGCGTTTTATTACAAACAAAAAAATAGCGGAGATAATCGGGATAAAATGTTTGTTGATTTTACTATTTTCCCTGAAAACAAAAGAATAAATTTAGAATTGTTCCGCGAGTATCATTGGCAAATCGGCGGGGAATTTCTCGCGCCTATAAACGAATATAGTAATCCGCTGAATATTACCCGTTTGGAAGAGGAAGATTTAAAAACCGGCAATTATAAAATTAAAATAGCTTATAATCATTTGGATATCTGCAGGGAATTTAGCGTTGATAAAGCGACTTTTGATAAAATTAAAAGCAATATTATAATTCTTAAAGCTATTGACACGGGCAGCGACGGCGGACGCATTTGCCTTGACGATATCCGCAAATATAATTACGACGCTTTGGTCAGCGTCAAAACTTCGCGCAATCAGATAAATCTTGTATTTCCTAAAACAGTTTCCATACAAGAGCAAGAAAGGCTTATAAAATTATTCAACAAGGAGATAGAAGATAAAAGAAATCAATATCATTCTTTATTTATGACGAATTATAGAGATAAAAATAGAAAACGGATTTCTTTTAATTTCACCTATAATTTTATAAATTATCTTTATTTTTCGAAACTTAAAAAGGGGGAGCGCAATGTCTTTGCGGAACAACCTACACTATTTTAAAATTTCCATTGCCAACCCGGAAAAACTTGAAAAACGGTATATGTTTTTGGAATGGGATAAAAACATAGATAAATATGTTTCCGCCACAAAAAAATTAAAGGAATTATTGGCTACGGTTAAAACTTTAAAAGAAAAAAATCTAAATGCCGACGAAATATATAAAGACATTTACGAACTTATGCAAATGCAATTTGTGAGCAAAAGCGAATTAAATTGCTTTGTGAATGCTTGTGATTCTACAATGGCGACAATTCAAAATGATTTTTCCTCTTTTAAGAAAATAGTTGATTTATATTTAAAATATAGAGATTTTACCGAGCTTACGCCAAAAGAGTGGATACAAGCCATTATTGACAAAGGCGCGTCAAGAGCTAAAGGCAGTATAGGCGAAGACAAATTAATAGAAATTGCAAATAGGACTGGTTTTGTATTTGTTGATAATTGGAACGATTTTAGTAATATTAAGAAATGTATTGTAAAATTTTCCAAAAATATCTTTGATATACAAAATATTCGTAAAAATCTTGGAGTTGATTTGAAATTTTCCTCTCAAAATAAAATGCTCGACATAATTGTTAAAAATGGAAGATTTTTAACGTTTATAGAGGCAAAACATCTCAAAGAGGGTGGTGGGGAACAAAACAAAGCGATAGAAGAGTTAATAAATGTGATTAAGAAGCCTAAAAATGGCAAACAAAATATATTTTACGGGGCGTTTATTGACGGAGTATATGCCAATGTTCTGTTAGATTTAGAGGCAAATAATATAGATAATCCAAAGAGCGTGGGCAAATATGGAAAAAACAAAACTATAACGCACAAACTTGAAATTATTAAGGCCTTGAAGGCGAACCCGAACTCTCTTTGGTTCAATACTTCAGGATATACGGCTTTTATAAAAGATTTTTCAGAAATATAGGAGAGAAACATAAAAATGGAAAACAATTTAGAAAATAACGAAACGCAAACAATTGCGGCCCAAACCGTCCCCCAAGAGAACGAGCTCGTAAAAGAGGATTTCAAAAGGATAATAGAAACTCTTCTTTTTATAACGGACAGACCGCTCGGCGTAGAACGGATTTCGCATGTCGCCGAGGTCAATAATTTGGACCTTACGAGAGAGATTATCGAAGAGCTGCGCGGGGAATACGCCTCCGGCGGCCGCGCTATTCAAATTTTGGAAATAGGAGGGGGCTTCCAACTGGCCACTAAGCCCGAATACGGACGCTGGGTGCGCAAACTTTATAACGAAAAAATGTCCGCAAAACTTTCGTCCGCCGCATTGGAAACATTGGCTATTATAGCCTATAAACAGCCGATAACGAGAGCCGAAATAGAAGCTATACGCGGCGTTGACATCATCGCTCCGCTGGAAAAAATTATGGAACGCGGGCTTGTGCGTATCGTCGGCAAAAAAGATACGCCCGGCAGGCCTATGGTTTACGGGACGACGGAAGAATTCCTGCGGATATTCGGTTTAAATAAAATGTCCGAACTGCCGGATATAGCTTCGTTCTCGGACAAGGGCGCGCCGAGCGCGCAAAGCGATTTGCCTTTTGGCGAATCTTTGCCGGACGTAAAAGAAAATATTCTCCCGCTGACGGAGGAAGAAGAGCTTGCAAATATTCGCTCCGGAGTTTACGGCGGGGACGCTTCCGACGACGATGCAATGCCGACGGAAACCGCGCAAAGCCAAACCCCGTCCGCGCAAACCGAAGAGCCTTCGCTTCCCGCAAACGATGCGGAAGAAATAATAAAAGAGGGCATGAACAGCGTTGACGAACTGAAGAACAAGGACGGCTGAGAATATTAAAAATAACGGCGTAAACTCAGAGGAACACGAAATTTATGAACATAGTCATAGCGGCAAGCGAAGCTTTTCCATTTTGTAAAACCGGCGGGCTGGCGGACGTTGCCGGCGCGCTGACGCAGGATTTTTCGCGCGCGAAAGGCTGCAAAGTGATTTTATTTTTACCGCATTATAGAAGCGTCAAAAACGCGTCCTCTCTAAAAAGCATGCCCGGAAGTTTTTTTATACCCGTAGGCTCCCGCCTTGAACCCGCGCGTCTTTCTTATTTGCGCTGGGGCAACGCTTTGGTGTTTTTTATTAATTCTCCCAAATATTTCGACAGGACGGAACTTTACTGCCGCAACGGCAAAGATTATCCGGACAACGACGAGCGTTTTATATTTTACTCCCGCGCCGTGCTGGAAGCATGCAAATTTGTCGGCCTGCGTCCGGATATTATTCACGCGCACGACTGGCAGGCGGGCCTTATAGCGGCTTATTTAAACACGGTTTATAAAACCGACGCGTTTTTTACGAGAACGCGCAGTATGTTCACCATACATAATATTGCGTTTCAAGGTTTTTATCCGCGGGACAGTTTTGTCAAAGCCGGCTTTTTTGAGGCAGATTTCACGCAGGATAAATTTGAATATTGGGGCGGCATAAGCTATTTAAAAACCGGCATAGTTTTCGCGGATAAAGTAAATACCGTAAGCCCCAATTACGCAAACGAGTTATTATCCGGCAAAAACAGTTTTGGCATGGAAGGAGTTTTGCGCGGCAGAAAAGAAGATTTTAAAGGCATAGTCAACGGCATAGATATAGACGTATGGGATCCGCAGTCCGACACTATGCTCGCGATGGGTTACGACGACCAGTCGCTTAAAGGCAAAACCGTCTGCAAAGCCGCCTTGCAAAACGAGCTAGGCCTTGAGGTTGACGAAAATATACCGCTTGTCGGTATGGTGAGCCGTCTGGCTTATCAAAAAGGAACGGATATCGCCGCAAGCATAATTGAAAAATTTACGGACAGAGCGCAATTTGCAATCGAAGGGCGCGGCGAACGCGCCGGCGAGGAAGCGTTCAAACGTTTGTCGTATTTGCACGCGCATGCGGTCAGCTACCGCAACGAAGTCGACGAGGAACTTGCCCACAAAATTTACGGCGCGAGCGATATGTTTTTAATGCCTTCCCGTTTTGAACCTTGCGGGCTCAGTCAGATGATAGCTATGCGCTATGGAACCGTGCCGATAGTTTCAAAAGTCGGCGGGCTTTTGGACACGGTTAACGGATTTGGCGGCGCGGACGGCGCAAAAGCCACGGGGTTTTTTATAGACAGACTTGACTCGGGCGGCCTTGTTACGGCTCTTGAAAGGGCTTTGGCCGTCTATAAGCAAAAGAGCGTTTGGCGTTCGATTGTAAAGAACGCTATGGCGGCCGATTTCTCTTGGGAGAAATCCTCAAGCGTATATTTAGACTGTTTCAAAGAAATCGTCGGCAGAGGCGCAAAATGGTAAAAATCGAATATAAAAAAAGTTTTTTTGGCGGCGCTCTGAGGATTTTTTTCCTGACGCTGTTTTTTGCCATGTCGGCTCAAGTTTCGCTTTTTCTGCTCGACTGCATGCGTTTTGCTTTTAAATCGGTTAACGCCGATTTTAAAATAGCGGCTGTTCTCAACAACGCTTCAAACGACGAAGCGGAAACTTTTAAAAAAAATATGGAGGCTTTAGACGGCGTTGAGAACGTAAAAGAAGTAAATCCGCGGGAGATAATCAATTCCCTTGGCGGCGCGGATTATTCCGCCGGCGAGCTGGCGCAAGCTTTAAATCCCGATTTTTTGCCGAAATTCTACGAAATTTCCGTTGATCGCAACGTTATTTTGAGCCCGAAAGCGTGGGTGAAAAACAATTTGTCCGCAATGGAACAAGACGCGGGCATGTACTATAAAGAAAGCCACGCGGCTCTTGCCTTGCGTATAAACGCGCTTGTAAGATTTGCCGAAATTTTGATATTTGCCGCCGCTTTTGCCTTTTTATCTTTCTGTTTTTTTGTGGAGGCGTATTATATTAGAATATCAAATTCCAAAGAGCGGGCTTACGGCGCGCTTGGCGCCGTTGCGGCTTTTTTAATTTCTTACGGCGTCGTTTATACATTATGCGAAACTTTAAACGGAATATACGACTACGCCGTGTATCCTTTGTTTTTTAGGACTCAAAGCATACTTTTTATATTATGCGTTATATTCGGCTTGACGCTTTCAAAATGGAAAAGATTTTAAAGGTCGTTTTAATAGTATTTTTATCCTGCGCGCAGTATGGTCTTTGCGCGACGCAAAGCGAACTGTCGGACATTGAACGTCAGGCCGAAGAAAAAGAAGAACAGCTTAAAAAACTGCGCGAGCAGCAATCCGCGCTTGAAAAAGAATTGCAAAAGCTCACTAAAAAAGAAAAAAACGCTCAAATGCAGAGCACCAGACTTTCGGCCGATATTGAGGTTTTCAAAACGCAGAGCGGCAGGGCGCAAACTCACAGGGAAATAATGGAAGACAGTTTGCCGCTGTGGCGAAATATATTGCGCGCGGAAATATCGAATTATATTATTGAAGATATTTTGTCTTCGCCCGGTTTCGACGCCGGCGAAACTATGAAATTGGCCGCGTTTGGCGCTCTCATCAAAACCCATATGTTATTCTTGCAAAAGCTCGGCGAGGAAGTGGAAAAAACGGCCGGCGATTTGCAAACCCTTAAAGAAAAAAGAGAAAGGCTTCTCTTGCGCCAAAACGAATTGGAAGCGCAAAAACAGAATATACAAAAAGACTATCTTAAAAAGAAAGAAAATCTTGCCGACGCGCGCCAAAGCGCGGCCGCGGCGGAAAAGAATTTAAAAGAACTTAAAGAATCGGCCAAGCAAATGAAAGCGGTTTTTAAAAAAGCGGAAGAAAAGCGCAAAGCCGAAGCCAGAAAAACCGGCGCGAGGTCGGTATCGGCGGCTGCCAGCGGCATAAAAAATAACTCTCTTATGTGGCCGCTCAGGGGCAAAGTAATAAATAAATTCGGCAAAGAATATAACGAGCGGCTTAAAACGTGGATTTTCCGCGACGGCATAAAAATATCGGCGCAGGCGGGTACCCCGGTTGAAGCGGTAAAAGACGGCAAAGTTATTTACGCCGGACCTTTTAGGTCTTACGGCAACGTAGTTATTTTGGATCATGGCGGCGGCTTTTTTACTATTTACGGATTTTTAAGCGATATTAAAGTCGGGCAGGAGCAAGAGCTTGGCGCCGGGCAAATACTGGGTTTATCCGGCGCGGATACTCAGGGCAATGCGATGAGTTCCGGCGAGGACGCGCTTTATTTTGAAGTCCGCATAGGCACTTCTGCAGAAGACCCCCAAAAGTGGCTGGAGGACAAATGATAAAAAGTTTGATAACGGCTTATCGGTATTAAATATAGCAAGAACATAGAGATGCTAAATTTTTGCAAAACAAAAGAGAAATGGAAAAATTATTATCCGGCAAATAAGCGTTAGACGACTGAGTGAAATTTTTACCTCTTCTCTTTTATTCTCCCTTTGGTAAAGGGAGTGCCCGAAGGGCGAGGGATTTAATGTTAATGTCGTCATGCTGAATTTATTTCAGCATCCGTAGTAAACGGAAGATTCTGAAATAAATTCAGAACGACGGCTTTTTTATCTCCCTTTATAAAGGGGAAAATAGACTATGGCGAGGGATTTATATTTTTATGATAGAATATAACAAAAACAATAAAACCTTATCGCGAAAATTAAGAAAAGCAATGACTCCTCCGGAATTAATATTATGGTCAAAGTTAAGGAAAAGACAAATTAAAAACGCAATATTTTACAGACAAAAACCCATTGGCAATTATATAGCGGATTTTTGCTGCGCCAAAGAAAGACTGGTAGTGGAGCTTGACGGCGGCGGGCATTATGCGGGAAAAAAGCAAGTTAAGGACAAAGAAAGAGATTTATATTTGCAGTCTAAAGGTTTTAGAGTTTTAAGATTTTCAAATGCGGATATATATGGCAATTTAGAGACAGTTTTAAAAGTTATTTGGGATAATGTAAAGGCGGAATAAAATCCCTCTCCGCCTTCGGCGGTTCTCCCTTTGTAAAAGGGAGAGTTAAAATATTGATTTGCGTATTAGTTGTTTTTTCCCTTTAGCGAACGTGCCAGAACCAGCACGAGCGCGTTGTTTTCTCCCTTTGGTAAAGGGAGTGCCCGAAGAGCGATGGATTTAATATTTTTTTTAAAACTGCTTTCATTAAATCTCTCTTGCGACTTGCGGACTTTCGTCCTTAAGTCTCCCTCTCTCTTTACAAAAGAGAGAAAAAATCAGAAATTAGTTTATAATTCTGAAATAGATTCAGAACGACGGCTTTTTTATTCCCCTTTACAAAAGAGGGAAAATAGCCCCCTCAATAAATGAATAGCCGTGCTAATGCGCAAAGAAGAGAATAATTTTAGAAAACGCCAAAAAAGCGCGAACAAAACCGAAACCTTAAAATCTTTTTTCACAAAGCACGTTTAATTTTATATACTTTTATTATTGTGGAAAAAATACGGGTCTAATACGTAAAAATACGTATTTTAGGAAAATATACGCTGCGAAGGAAAAGCGGAGGCAAATACGATGAAAATCCATTCTTTTAAAGTAACCCCTAATTTACCGGAAAATATGAAATTTCTGGAAGAACTTTCAAACAATATGTGGTTTGCGTGGAACTGGCCTGCAATCAATTTATTTTTAAAAATTGACGAAGTCTTGTGGCTGCAATCGCATCGCACGCCGAAATGGCTTATGGCTTCCGTGTCCCAAAAAAGACTGGAAGAATTAAGCAAAGATCAAAGTTTTATAGAGCATTTAAATCTAGTCGAAAAACTCTACCGCGATTATAAAAACAAGCAAGACACGTGGTTTAATACAAATAAAGGCGCGGGCAAAGAAAATTTCTCCATAGCGTATTTTTCTATGGAATACGGCATAGGCGAGGGCCTGCCGATATATTCCGGCGGGCTTGGGATGCTTTCCGGCGATCATATCAAAAGCGCCAGCGACTTGGGTATGCCGCTCATCGGGGTGGGTCTATTTTATCAGAAAGGTTATGTAAAACAAGTTCTTAATAAAGACGGCTGGCAGGGCGAAGACTACCCGGAGAACGACTGGGCGCATCTTGCCGTAGAAGCGGTGTCGGATAAAAACGGCGGCAATTTGATTGTAGAAATACCGCTCGAGCAGGAAATAGTAAAAGCTATGATTTGGCGCGTTCCCGTCGGGCGCACCGCTCTTTATCTGCTGGATACCAATTTGCCGGATAATGCGCCTCAGCATCGCAATATTACGGAAACCCTCTACGGCGGCGACAGAGAAAACAGAATTAAACAGGAAATTGTTTTGGGCATAGGCGGCGTAAAGGCGCTTAAAGCCATGGGCATAAATCCGAGCGTTTATCATATTAACGAAGGCCACTCCGCTTTTTTGCTATGCGAGAGGATTATAGATATAATGAAAGACAAAAAAATATCTTTTGAAGAAGCGCGGGAAATAGTTTGGGCTACGTCGGCTTTCACCACGCATACGCCGGTTATAGCGGGCAATGAATATTTTGATTTCGCTTTGATACGCAAATATATGGAATTTTATATAAAGGAACTTGGCATAGGCTGGGACGCGTTTTTTGAACTTGGCAAAGCCGCGCCGGCGGAAACTCAATTTTGTATGACTGTTTTCGCGCTGAAACTTTCCGCCTATTTGAACGGCGTCGCAAAGCTGCACGGCAAAGTTTCGCGCGAAATGTGGAAGGATATTTGGGCAGGCCTTAATATAAGCGAAGTTCCTATAACTTCCATAACGAACGGCGTGCACGGCGCGGCGTGGACTTCGCATGAACATACCGAGCTTTATCATAATTATCTCGGCGACAACGCTTTGGAAAATTTTTCTCAGGAAGTTTGGAAAAAGGTTGACAATATCCCCGCGCAG
>JAIRMX010000215.1 GCA_031258375.1 Elusimicrobiota bacterium
GCAATTTCAAATGCCGATGCGAAAAGTAAAGCATAAGAAGTCGACGATATTTCCAAATTATGCTTCCGGCATGATAATACAAAAAAGCATTTTTGAGGGTTTAAAACGGTTCGCATATCCTTTTATTACGTCGATAAACATATCTTAAAAGAGGCCCGCAAACAAGACTCTAATATATCTCCGCCGTAGCGCCGAACTTTCTATAATTTCTCTTTGAAAAGAATAAATCGCTAATAAATGGTAGAATTATATTAATGAAAACGCACGCGATATCAACTAAACATTTGACGCCGCAAAAGGCTTACGAAGTTGCAAACGGCGGATATAAAATTGAACTTTCAAACGACGCAAAAAAACGCATACAAAAGTGCCGGATATATCTCGATAAAAAAACGCTTCCGCAAAGAAAAGAGCCGCTTTACGGGATTACGACGGGTTTTGGTTCTTTATGCAACGTTTCAATAGACAAAACTCAACTTGAGCAGCTGCAAAAAAATCTCGTTATGTCCCACGCCTGCGGCGCCGGGCCGCGCGTTCCTAACGAAATCGTAAAACTTATGCTGCTGCTGAAAATCCAGTCTCTTTCTTACGGATATTCCGGCGTTCAGCTTGGCACGGTGCAGCGGCTTGCGGATTTTCTCAACGAAGATATTTTACCGGTCGTTTATACGCAGGGTTCGCTCGGCGCGTCGGGAGATCTTGCCCCGTTGGCGCATTTAAGTTTGCCTTTGCTCGGTCTTGGCGAGGTTGAATACAAAAACAAAATTTTCAAATCCGCCGATATTTTAAAAAAATTTGGCTGGCGGCCTATAGAATTAAAATCTAAGGAAGGGCTCGCGCTTTTAAACGGCACGCAATTTATGAGCGCGTACGGCGTGTGGGCGGTTGTAAACGCGCGGCGGCTTTGCGAAAGCGCAAATAAAATCGGCGCGATGTCGCTTGACGCTTTTGAGGGCAGAATAGAACCTTTTTTCGAACGAGTTCATAAAGTGCGGCCGCATAAAGGCCAGCTTGAAACCGCAAAAAGTATTCGAGGACTGCTTAAAGGCAGCAAAATTATTGCAAGACGTAAAAATCACGTGCAGGACCCATATTCTTTTCGCTGCATACCGCAAGTTCACGGCGCGACAAAAGGCGCGCTTGATTATGTCGAAAGCATTATTGCCACGGAAATCAACAGCGTAACGGATAATCCGACAATTTTCCCCGATGAAAATATTTGTATTTCCGCAGGTAATTTTCACGGACAGCCTATTGCGTTTGCAATGGATTTTTTAGCTTTGGCCGTTGCGGAGCTTGGCAATATTTCCGAAAGGAGAATTTATAAACTTATTTCAGGCGCGCGCGGCTTGCCGTCCTTTCTTGTCGCAAAAGCAGGCATTAACAGCGGTTTTATGATAGCGCAATATACCGCGGCTTCAATAGTCAGTAAAAATAAAGGTCTTTGCGCGCCGGCTTCTTCCGATTCTATTCCTTCTTCGCAAGGTCAGGAGGACCACGTAAGCATGGGCGCAAACGCCGCCGTAAAATTATGCGAAGTTATAAATAATGTCGAGCGTGTTTTAGCCATAGAACTTTTTAGTTCTGCTCAGGCTTTGGAATTTAGACGGCCTCTAAAATCGTCTCCCGATATAGAAAGAATATTTGCGGATTTTCGCAAAGTCGTGCCTTTTATATCGGAAGATACGGTTATGTATCCGCATATTGCGGCGGCGGCGGCATTTTTAAAAAAATTATCGTAAACTTTTATTATTTTGCAAAATAATAAAGGCTAAGGGGGATAAATATTATGATTTTAATTACTGGCGCAGACGGACAAATGGGACGCACTTTAAAAAAGTTGCTCAAACCGAGCGCGGCTTTGTTTACGGATATTGATAAGCTTGACGTCAGCAATTACGACAGCGTGGAAAAAACCATACGGGAAAACGGCGTTACCTGCGTGATAAACTGCGCCGGATATACCGACGTTGACGGAGCGGAAACGAAAATAGATATAGCGTATGCCGTGAACGCTTTGGGCGCGCGCAATGTCGCAATAGCCGCCGCAAAACATAATGCCTCGCTAATTCATATGTCGACGGATTATGTTTTTGACGGGAATAATTTTAAGCCTTATACGGAAAACGACACGCCGCATCCGATATCCGTCTATGGACAAACGAAATTGGAGGGGGAGCTTTTCGTCTTAAAAAACGCGCCTAACTGCGTGGTTTTGCGCTCTTCGTGGCTTTACAGCGAGTATGGAAATAATTTTGTCAAAAGCATAATATCGCTTGCCCGCAAACAGACGGAAATTAAGGTTATTTACGATCAAATCGGCTCGCCTACTTACGCGGGCGACGTCGCTAAAATTATCGAAGGGCTTGTTCCTGTAGTTAAAAACGGCGTAAAGAAAATATATCATTATTCCAACGAAGGCGTATGCAGCTGGTACGGTTTTGCGCGGGAGATCGTTTCTCTTAAAAATATTAAATGCGAGGTTTTGCCGATAGAAAGCCAAGATCATCTAAGCTCCGCCAAACGTCCTCATTATTCGGTTTTAAGCAAAGCTAAAATCAAAAAAGATTTCGGCATAAAGATTCTTTACTGGCGCGATTCTCTAAAAGAAGCGATAGTAAATATTGACGAATAAAGTTTTTTAAACTAAATATTCCAATTGTTAAACCAACAGTAATGAGTGCCGTTTACGGCGGTGAATTTGGAAGAATCGGTAGTGCCGCAAATCGTTTCGCATAATTTTTTGTGTATAGATGAACCATCATGATATCTGCAAGTGTATTTCCCTTTTGTATTTTCAGGATACGGGGAAGAAAGAAGTGTAAGAATAATATCATTTTTCAATGGTGACTGTATGTGATTGCCAACAAAATGATAATTAACCATTAGATTTATCCGAAAATATTTTGATATTAAAATATTTTGGCGGTCAATAGAAATGTGGGGGATGGTTATGTCCAAAGCATCCCAATCGTTTCGGTCTGGATATTTTCCGTGCGTTAAATGATATGTTTCCGTCGCGTTATTGAGGATTTTGAGAATACTGAATGCCTGCGCGGCTTTAGTTTTTTCAACGGCAAACTGATATTTCGGGATTGCAATAGCGGCAAGAATGCCGATGATTAATACTACAACAAGCAATTCAATTAAAGTAAATGCTTTTTTGTTTTTGGTGTTCATGATACTTCCTCCATACATAAAATAAGCCTTTGCGCGAACAAAGACTTTACTATCTTTACTAAACTAAAACAATTAAATTTAGGAATTAAAGTTAAAGCAGAGAATTCTCCCTTAGTAAAGAGCCTGCCCCCGAATGTCTTAATCGGGGGGAGCGCCGCTTTAGCGGCGAGGAATTTAATATTGTTTTTAGAACTGCCCTTAAATCTCTCTTCCGACTTATGAACTTGCGTTCCTAAGTCTCCCTCTCTCTTTACCAAAGAGAGAAAAAAACCAGAAATTAATTTATGGACAGACAGACAGACAGACAGACAGACAGACAGACAGACAGACAGACAGACAGACAGACAGACAGACAGACAGATATTCTCTTCCTTTAACTGCGTTTTTGTTTTCATGATATCAATCTCCGTTTCCCGAGCTAAATATTTTATTTGTGATATTTACTTATAGCGTAATTTATTAAAAATTAGAATATAATTATTATTAAAAAATATTATACTAAAATTTGCAAATTATTTTTTTTGAAATTTTTTATTTTCCAACAATTCCGAAGCTTTCTGACGCGCCCAAGCGTCAACTTTAGCCGCGTCCACAAGATTGAACGG
>JAIRMX010000222.1 GCA_031258375.1 Elusimicrobiota bacterium
GAGGAAGTTTTCAAAAAAATGAAAAAGAAGTATCCAAAGCTGCCCGTAATGTTAATTTCAGCGGCAACAGGTTCGAATATTAACAAAGTTTTGGACGAAACCGTAAAAATCCTTTCAAAAAATCCCGTCGCAATTTCAAAACCAAAATCAGAAAACGCGGCAATGCATAAAGTCGAGCCGATGTTTAAAATAATTCGTTTAGACAAAGGACGCGTGCAGATAACCGGTAAAAAAACTGAAGAATTAATTGCGATGACGAACTTCGCGCAAGAGGAAGCCGTTGAAAGGCTTCGTAAAATATTCAAAAAAATCGGACTTGAAAAAGCTTTGTTAAAACAAGACGTTGAAGACGGAACAATAATAATAGTAAACGGCAGAGAGTTTGAATGGAACGGCAGTTTTAACGAAGAAATTACAAATTTGCCCAATAGAATCGGCGGCTATAAAACCCGAGAAAGCAAAGCGCAGCGTTTAGCCAAACGCAAAGCTCGCAGGGAGAAGCGCGGTCTTTCTTTATAGAATTATGAGCGTCTTTGAAGCGGGAATGTTAATCTGTTTTGGAATAAGCTGGCCTTTTGCAATAATTAAAGTTCTAAAAGCAAAAAGCGTAAAAGGCGTTAGCATTTTGTTTTTGAGTTTGGTTTTTATCGGATATATTTGCGGCATAATGCATAAATATCTTTATAGTCTCGACTGGGTTACTTTTCTTTACCTTTATAATGGGATATTAGTATTTACGCAGATTGTTTTATATTTTATTTACGCGGATAAAAAATAAAATATTTTGCTATAACATGCTGGGCTTTAGACCATGTAAGTTAATATAAGGCTGTCTCCTTTTTAATTAGTACTTATCTGGTCTGGAGCCAACTGATTGAATTTATTATTAAAAACAACTAATCGCCGACTTCTTTGACTATTATGCCTCGATAATTTTATAGGAGACTTTAATCTTTTCTCCAAGTCTGAAAATATTTCCGTAATTTTAATTTAGCTTTTAAAAACATTAGACAAAAGGAATAATAATTAGCTAATATTAAAATATGAGAAAGTTTGTTTTTTGTTTTTTATTTTTACTGCCCGCAGCAGTTTTTGCGCAGGAGCCTCCCAAAGTTTTCAAAGCGGAAAATCAAACGAACGCGCAGACGCAAAGCGCGGATAAACTTCCGCTTGGCGCGCTTGACGCTGCCGCTGCAGTTCCCTCAAAAGCTGCGGACGATTCAGCTCCGCCTCAAAGCGCCGGCATGGAGAAAAGTTCCGACAATGCCTCTTCGCAGGAAACTCTCGGCTCGGCAAAGCAAAAAGAAAAACGTCTTAAGAATAGTTTTGCCATAGGCGGCACCCATGAAGATTTGATTGAAAAAATCCCCGAAGGCGCTCTTGCGGTTTATATTGATATTGAGGAAGCTTTCAACAAAAATCCGCTGACTTTGCAGGCGCGCCTTAATATGCGCCTTGATCTCGAATCCAAACAAATCGAATACGCAAACATACAGCAGCAATTGAAAGAATTGAAACTGAAAGAAAAAAATTTGGAAGCGGAAATCGCATATTACAAACCTTACTACGAACCTCTCGAATATATAAAACCGCCTTTAGAAAATATTTATCCGATAGTTAAATCGGACGAGATAAAAAATATTTTTAATATAATTGTTTTCAGTTCAAGCGCGCAAATCAATGTCAGTCCGGAAAACAGGCCGCAGAAACTCGAGCAGTTGAAAGAAGCTTTAAAAGATACAAAAAAATCTATTATAGAGAAAGAAACGTTTCTCTTGAATTATAAAGAAATTTCGAAGGAAGAGATTCTCTCCCGCCAGGATTATATAGTGCAGGAAGTGTTAAAGGAAATTTACAGCGGCATAAAAGAATACGCGCAGGTGCGCAATATCGGTCTTATCGTGGATAAAAAAGATCTTATTTACGGCAAACCTCTCAATGTAACAAAAGAATTTATAAAATGGATGAAAAATTATCATAAAAAATATATTAAAGAACACGGAGAAATATTATGAACCTTACCGTTGCGCAAATAGCGGAAATTATTAAGGCCGAATTTAAAGGAGACGCGAATTTTATTCCTTGCGCGCCATGCGGACTGGATTTCCCAAAAGAGGGGGGCATAGGCTATGTTTCCGATATAAAAAAAATAGATTTTGAAAGTATAAAAACAGGCGCTCTTATAGTGCCGGCTTCAGCCAAAAATGACGAAATCCCGTTTAAAGGCGTTTTGTTTTACGCGGAAAATCCCGAGTGGGCTTTCACGCAGATTTTGCGCATTGCCGATACTTTAAATAAAGATATCGTTGCGCAAATACATGCGAAAGCTTATGTTTCAGATAAGGCTTTTATCGGCAAAAACGTCCATATCGGAGCGAACGCGACCGTCGAAGACGGCGCGTTTATCGGCGACGATACTATAATTTACCCAAACGTTTACGTAGGCCGAAATGTTAAAATAGGCGCGTTTTGCGTGCTTTACCCTAACGTCACAGTGCGCGAAGACTGCGTTTTAAAAAATAAAGTTATATTGCAGCCGGGCTGCGTTATAGGTTCCGACGGTTTCGGTTATATTTTTTATAACGGCAAACACGAGAAAATCCCGCAAATCGGCAATGTCATAATTGAAGACGACGTTGAAATCGGCGCGAATACTACTATAGACCGCGCGAAAATAAACAGCACCGTAATAGGCGCAAATACCAAAATCGATAATTTAGTGCAAGTAGGCCATAATGTAAAAATCGGTCGGGCGAGCATTATAGTTTCTCAGGCGGGCATTGCCGGTTCCGCCATAATCGGCAACGGCGTTATTATCGCCGGGCAGGCGGGTCTTTCGGGGCATTTAAAAATCGGCGACAGAGCTACTATAGGCCCGCAGGCGGGCATTATGAGCGACGTTGAAGCCGGAGCAAAAGTTATCGGTTCACCGTCGATGAATTACGGAGAGTTTATGCGTTCTTACGCCGTATTAAAAAAACTGCCGGAGCTTTATAAAGAGTTTATGTCTCTAAAAAAGAAGTTTAAATTTTTCGGATAATTTCAAAAATACTCTACGAACAAAAAGCTTGGGCTCTATAGAATACAGAACCCAAGCCGGAATATATAACTGTGTTTCCTCCAAACTGCCTAATTTTTCTAGTGCAGTCCTTTTCTTATTTTAGAATATTTATTATCTAATTTTATTTCTAATTACCGCCGCAAGTAACAGTACGCTTCTTAATATTGTACGACTCAACACAAGAAACATCCCTGCCCTTATTTGCCCACTCTTCCTGCAGTTCTCTCAACTTTTTCTTGTGCAGGATCTTGTACCTTTCAAGGCCGCGTTCTTCGCCTAAGTACTCCCCGCCGCTTTCTATGAATTTGTCCATTTCAACGGGGCATTTTCAATTGCTTTCCATTAGCTTACAAGAGCGGTTAAAAGTTAAATCAATTTCCCCGAATATCCGAAAGGTTTGAGATTATTTCTCAAGGATTCTTGAATTTCGAAAAATGCCATAGTGTTCATTGGGTTTTTGAAATAATTTTTTAAGACTTCGCCCATTTGAGTTTTGCGATGTTCTTTTAGGAGATTATCGGCA
>JAIRMX010000229.1 GCA_031258375.1 Elusimicrobiota bacterium
ACAATAATATACACTGTGTCCCTGCTTCTTTAGTTTCATTATTATATTTTAGCAGAAGATTCAGGGGGAACTTCATCCACGGGCTTACGCCCGTGACTTTATGTTAAGTTTTTAGTAAAAAATAAATGCGGCAAAAAAGCATTTTGCCGCAAAAATAAAAAATGTATTTTTTATCTCGTGGAAGCGGGGGATTATAATTTATAATTACGACTATTTGGTAAATAGCATTATAAAACTATAATTGACGCCTTCACATTTTTATCAATTTAGCGCATAAAAATTATTGTCAGAAGTAATGCCGGCATCCGTAACCCTGCCTCCTAAAAGTTGACAAATTTTATTAGCTACGATATCAGTTAAAGAAGCCATGTAGCCAAGTCCTTTCTGACCGTTTACTTTTTTATTAGTAAAACGTATCCGCGGTAATCCTGACGCATTACTCTCAGCAAGATAAATACCGCCGTAATAAGATTCAGCGTATAATCTAAGTTTCCATCCATCTATCTCTTTACAATCAGTATCATCACCACCAATAGCACAGGAAACAGTATTATTGGGAAGGCTTATATCCAAATCTTCAAATTTTTCGGCGTATTTATCGTTTGTTAAATAATACATTTGCTGCGCTTGTCCAATATTTTTTATCAAAGACATAATTTGTGCAGTTCTGCTTTTATTTACGGCAAGCCGGTATTGCGGCAGAGCAATAGCGGCAAGAATGCCGATGATTAATACTACTACAAGCATTTCAATTAAAGTAAACGCTTTTTTGTTTCTGATACTCATAGTACTTCCTCCATACATAAAATAAGCTTTTGCACACGCAAAGACTTTACTATCTTTACTAAAGTAAAACAGTTAAATTTAAATTTGGAAATGAAAGTGAAAGGAGAAGATTCTTTTAGTAAAGGGAGTGCCGCTTTAGCGGCGAGGGATTTAATATTGTTGTTAGAACTGCTTTCTTTAAATCTCTCCTCCGACTTATGGACTTTCGTCCCTAAGTATCCCGCTCTCTTTACGAAAGAGAGAAAACTACGTAGTGACTTTGAGACTGCGGGATTTTTTAGAAAAGACTTAAAAGATTTTTTAAAAACAAAAACCCTTTTAGGGATATGTATTAGCCGTTGGCCGTTGTGTTGAACTTCTGAATTTTATACATTTTTTTACCTTCCATATTCGCAACTAATAATTTAGATTATACCATATTTATTTATTTTCCAATGCAGAATTTTGAAAATATTATATCTAAAATATCATCGGCAGTTGTTTCGCCGATAATGCTTTGCATACTTTGCAAAGCCGAGCGAATATGTTCGGCGGCAAGTTCCAAATCCGCAAGTTTTGCGGTTGCAAGTTCGAGTTCGCGCGAGGCTTTTAGCAAAGCGTCATAATGCAAAGCGGAAGTTATCAGCATGCCGTCTTCCTGGAGAGCGCCGACGGCGGAAACTTCGATAATTTTATTTTTGAGCTTTTCTATTCCGCTTCCGTTAACGCAGGAAATTAGCAAACTTCCTTGCGGATTATAACTCTCGGGCAGCAAATCCGATTTATTTATAACGCAAATCGTATTTTTGCCTTCTTTTTTTATCTCGTTAAATAATTCTTCCTGTTTTTGATTTATTCCCGAAGACCCGTCCTTTACAAAAATTACTATATCGGAATTTTGAACGGCGCGGCGGCTTCTCAGCATACCTTCTTTTTCCGCCGGATCTAAAGAATGTTCGCGTATACCGGCGGTATCGGTAAGAATAATATCGACGCCGTTAATTTCAAAATTTGCCTCTACGGTATCGCGCGTGGTGCCGCCGACTGGCGAAACTATAGCCCTGTCATAACCGAGCAAGGCATTCAAAAGACTGCTTTTACCGCCGTTTGGAATGCCGACAATAGCAACTCGCACGCCGTCTTTAATCGCTTTGCCCGCGCAAAATGTGCCGGTAAGTTTTTTTATTTTTTCTATGATATTTTTAATTTGGTTAAGCGAAAATTCTTTATTTAACGGCGCTAGTTCGCCGTCGCCATCGTCAATTCTGACTTCGATTTGCGCCAAAAGTTCCCGCAAAGAGTTTTTTATATTTTTAAATTCGCCGGAAAGCCCCCCGTCTAAAGAATTCATCGCGGCTTTATGCGCCGCTTTGTTTTTGCTCGCAATTATATCGGCTACGCCCTGCGCCTGCGCCAAATCAATTTTGCCGTTGAAAAAAGCGCGCATTGTAAATTCGCCGGCTTTAGCGGGGCGAATGCCAAGCTCGCTCAAAATTTCCAAAACACGTCCTTTTATATAATGGCCGGCGTGGAGACTTATTTCGACGATATCTTCGCCCGTATAGCTTTTGGGAGCGCGGTAAACAACAGCGACGGCTTTATCCAGCCTTTCTTTCCCGTCGTAAATTTCCACCAGCGTTGCGCGGCGCGGCTCGAATAATTTTTTGCGCGTAATTTTGGAGAGAATTTCAACCGACGCCGCGCCGCTTATGCGCAGCATAGCAACCGCGCCGCTTGATGGCGCGCTTGCAAAAGCGAAGATAGTATCATTTTTAAATAAATCCATCAGAAATGTATTTTATCTTTTTATAAAGCCGGCGTACAGAGGCATTTATACTCGGGCGGATATAAATCAAACATAATATTTTACAGAGCTTAAACGCCGAGAGGCAATTTATTTGCAACTATCGACAATAAAAATTCTGCGAAAAATCATTTTTGGCAACAATCGGAACGTTTGCCCCCGCAAGCCGTTTTATTGCAGCAACAAGCGCATGTCCCGCCTTTAAATAGCCGTTTTATCAAAAGAATTAAAGCCGCAGCCACGATTAAAGCCGCCATTATGCTTTGAAACATAAAGTCTTCTTAGCCTCCGGTCCCTATTTTAAGCAATGTGCCAAGCTGAAACACGATAAACGCCGCCGCCCACGCCATTATCGTATTGCCCGCGACAAGCAGCGTAAGCCATTTATAGCTTGAACCGGATTCCTTGAAAAACACCGCGACTGCGGCAATACAGGGGATATAAATCAAACAAAATATTAAGAAAGTAAAAGCTTTCAACGGCGACCATTCGGGATCGGCGGAAATTTTTTCTTTTAGCGGTTCGGCTTCTTCGGGATCTACTTCGCCGAGAGAATAAATCGTCCCCAGCGTGCTGACTACTACTTCTTTTGCGGCAAGGCCGGCAACTAACGCTATAGCTCTTTTGCCGTCCATGCCTATCGGTTTTACCGCCGGTTCGAGTATTTGGCCGAACCTTCCCAAAAAGCTGCGCTCCATTTGAACCGCCGCAGCCTCTTCTTCGGAAATACCGGCATTTTCAGGCGATTTGGGGTATGTGAAACCGGCCCATATCAAAATTGATATAAGAACTATAATCGTTCCGGCTTTTTTGATATACAACCAGCCTCTTTCCCACATTTTAAGAAGCAAACCTTTAAGCGTAGGCATATGATACGGAGGCAATTCCATAACAAAATGGGCAGGCTCTCCTTTTAGAACGGTTTTGCTCAAAACTTTCGCGACCGCAAGAGCAATAATAACGCTCAAAATATAAAACACGAACATAATATTTGCCTGCTGGCTCTCCGCAAAAAATGCTCCGATAAAAAGCGAAAACACTGGGAGTTTTGCGCCGCATATCATAAACGACACTGCAAACATAGTGATAAATCTATCGCGCTTGGAATCGAGCGTTCTAGCCGCCATAAAACCCGGAACCGCGCATCCGTTTGTAGAAATCATCATCGGAAGAAAAGATTTTCCGTGCAGGCCGAATCTGCTCATTATGCCGTCCATAACGAAAGCGGCTCTTGCCATATATCCGGTATCTTCAAAAAACGCAATCGCAAAAAACATAAATAATACGAGAGGGAAAAAACCGAGAACTCCGCCGACTCCGCCGATTATGCCGTCGACAAGCAATGACTGCAACGGCCCGGCAGGAACGGACGCGGCGACAAAACCGCCAAACCGGTTGAAAAAGCTTTCAAATATTTTTACTACCGGTTCCGACGCGGCAAAAGTAAATTTGAAAATCAAGTACATAACCGCGGCAAAAATCGGCAGGCCTAAAATTCTGTTTAAAACGAATTTATCGATAAGCGCGGTAATATCCTTTTTATTATTTTGTTCTTCTTTTACTACGGTTTCTACTACCGATTTGGTAAAACCGTAACGATACTCCGCAATTTTAGTTTCGGCCGTTTCGTTGAAATGTTCTTGTATATGACGGCGGCTTTTTTGAATTTGCACAAGCAGCGCGTCCGCGTTTTTTGAAGCCGAAATTTTCTCAAGCGCGGAAGCGTCGTCATCAAGAAGTTTTATGCAAAGCCATTTTAATGGGAATTTGGATAAACTTTCGTCTTTGGCAATTAAAGCCGCGAGTTTTTCCGTTTCCTCCTTTATATCGCTGCCGTAATCTACCCTTGCTATTTTTTGTTTATTGAAACTTCCGTTTTCGCAGTTTTGAGTAAGCATGTCCAAAATATGACCCGCGCTTGATTTTTTTGTGCCTATTGTGGATATAACCGGAACTCCCAGCAGACTTGACATTCTTACGTCGTCCGCTTTATATCCTTTGCTTTTTAAAATATCCGCCATATTCAAAACTATCATAACGGGAACGTCCAGTTCGGCAAGCTGCGTAAAAAGATATAAATTTCTGTCCATATTTGAAGCGTCAACGACATCTATAACGACGTCCGGTCTGCCGTTTATTATAAAGTCCCGCGCGACGACTTCGTCTTCGGAATAGGCAGAAAGACTGTAAGTGCCCGGCAAGTCTACAAAACTTATTTTATAACCTTTATAATTTTTTACTCCTTCTTTTTTTTCAACCGTAACGCCGGGATAATTGCCGACATGCTGGTTTGACCCGGTAAGATTATTAAAAATAGTGCTTTTGCCGCAGTTTGGATTGCCGGCAAGCGCCACCGTAATTTTTTTATTCGAACTCATAAACCTTGCTTCTCCGTCACAAAAATATTATCGGCAATTTTATTGCTTAAAACCAATTTAGAGCCTTTAACTTCAATCATCACGCTTCCGTTTGAACCCATATTGGAAACTACCTTTATATCATCGCCCGGAATAAAACCCATTTCCAGCAATTTATGAACCAAATGCCCGTCGCATTTTACGCATAAAAATTTATAAACGCCTTTTTTTGCTTTGCCGAGCTGCAGAGCTGCTTCGGGCAAAGCGCCGCCGCAGCACGCCCAGCCGTTTTTTCCGGCGACTATATTTTGCATTCTTCCCGTATGATGCCCATAATTCCCGCTCCGTAGGTTGTGCAGCGCGTTTGCAAACGAAATATGCCCGGCGTGATGTTCGTGATGCATACGGCATTTGTCTTTTTGGGCGCACAGATTTTTTATTCGTCTTGCCCTCAGACGGCAAAGTATTTTTCTCTTCAGAGTTTCTATCATTATATTTCAACCTCTATGGCGTCCGCTTCGTGTTTTCTTAACGTCAGAGAATAACTTTTCACGGCTATTTCCATAGGATCTCCAAGCGGGGCGAGTTTTTTTACTTTTATTTTAGACCCGCCGACGCAGCCCATATCCAAAAGCCTTTTTTTTAACAATGCTCCGATTGCAGAGGAGATATTTTTTACGCTTCCTTCTTCTCCCACTTTAAGCTGGCTCAACTTTTTTACCTCCGCCATACGGCCTCCTTTCGTCGAAACGTAAATATTTATTTGAACTAAATCAAATTCCTTTAAAAATAGATTTTTTGCCGATTATCAACTTAAAAAGCTGCGACGAAAAAAAGCGTTCATATTATATAGTTCCGTTTTAAATATAATCCTTACTAAGCGGTTATTTTTCTTTAACGCTTATCAAATAATCCCGCAAATTATCCATATCTTCCTTTTTTGCAAAAAAACGTTTCCGCAATAGTTCGTGTAATTTTTCTAATCTGCGCACGGTCTCGCCGCTGACGGAATGCTCTATCTCGCAGGCTTCTTTTGCGGCAGTATTTTCGTCAATGAAAAGCAAACCGTTTAAAAATTGGAATAATATATCGTGTTTGCGCTGAATTTTATTTGCAACCTTCACTCCTTTCAAAGTTAAATCCACATAACCGTACTTTTCATGCGTGACGAGACCGTTTTCGCCAAGCAGATTAATCGCGACGTTAACGCTTGGACTTTTAACGCCGAGAGCTTTTGCGATATCGCATATTCTTGCCACCTTTTTTTCTTTTATCAAAGCCGCGATGGTCTCAAGATAATTCTCAAGCACCGCGCTTAGCTTATTAATCTTTTGCGCCATTTATATCCTTAAAAATATCCTTTTAGATTAGTTTAACATTTTTATTCTAAACTATCAAATGAATACGGAGCGAAAATAATATATAAATTATCTTGGATATTTACTATAATATTTTATATGTTACTTCCAAGAATATTTACAGCAATAATAGGTTTGCCGCTGATATTAATCGCGGTGCATTTTGGCGGCATATTTTACATGGCTTTTGTCGCTGCTATAATAATAATATGTCTTTACGAGTACGGCCTTATATTTCTGACCGCAAAAAAACCCGTCAGCCGCGTGTCTCTAATAATTTTCGGCGCGGTTATGACAGTTGCCGCGCTTGCCGGCAGACTGCCGCTTGAGATTAATTATCCTAGCAATATCTCCGGCTTTTTTATTTCTCTTGTTTTAGCGGGTATATTTTTTGTCGAAATTATTACTCCCAAACGTTCTATCGAGCGCGTCGCCAATACTTTACTCGGCGTTTTTTTAATCCCATGGACGCTTGCGCATCTTATCAATATAAGGCTGATAGAGCCTTACGGCGAGTACTTTACGTATATGATATTCATCGCCGTTTGGATAAGCGATACAATGGCCTATTTTGTCGGAAGACTTATAGGCAAACATCGTCTTAACGCCGAAGTCAGCCCTAAAAAAAGCTGGGAAGGGGCTGCGGCCGGTTTTATATTCGCCGTTGCGGCGGCTTTGCTGTGCAGGGATTTGTTTTTTCCCTGGTATATCACGTGGAAACAAGCCGCTTGCATAGGCGCGCTTGCGTCTTTCTTGGGTATTATTTCCGATTTGGCCGAATCGCTTATAAAACGCGGCGCGGACGTTAAAGATTCTTCCAATATACTGCCCGGTCACGGCGGTTTTTTGGACAGATTTGATTCTTTTCTTCTAATAGCCCCCGTTTTATATTACATAATAATCTGGATGATATGAAACAAATAGTCATACTAGGCTCCACAGGATCCATAGGAGTATCCGCTTTAGACGTTATAGAGCGGCTCGGCCCGGATTACAGCGTGCTTGCAATAACCGGCAATAATAATACCGATTTGTTTTTACGGCAAATAAATACTTTTAAACCGGCTTACGCGGCGCTTTACGGCGAAGAAAACTATCAAAAAATCAAAAATTTTATTCCGCCCTGCACAAAACTTCTCGAACCGGGAATAGAATCCATAGTATATCTTTCTATTTTACCCCAAGCGGATTTAATAATTAACGGTCTTGTGGGAGTAGTGGGTTTTGCGCCGCTTATAGCCGCGATAAAGGCCGGCAAAACTATCGCTTTGGCAAATAAAGAGCCCATAGTAATGGCCGGACGCGCGATAATGGACGAATGCCGCCGCTGGAACGCGACGATAATACCCGTAGATTCCGAACCTTCCGCAGTTTTCCAGTCGCTTGAAAATGCCGACAGCAAATCTTATTTTAAAGCGGCGCAGGATATTTCCAGCGTACTTCTTACTGCTTCGGGCGGACCGTTTTTTAAATATAAAGGCGCGATGTCAAAAATAACGCCTCAGCAGGCTTTAAATCATCCTCGTTGGAAAATGGGTAAAAAAATTACCGTAGATTCGGCAACGTTAATGAACAAAGGTTTTGAAGTCATAGAAATAATGCATATTTTTAATATTCCGCTTGAAAAAATCAAAATAATAATACATCCGCAGTCAATCGTTCATTCCGCCGTGGAATATAAAGACGGCGGCATTATCGCGCAAATGTCAAACCCGGATATGCGCTTGCCCATACAATACGCCGTCACGTA
>JAIRMX010000001.1 GCA_031258375.1 Elusimicrobiota bacterium
TTGCGCGCCTCCTCTCCCTTCTTATAGGGAGAGGAAAAAACTTATGCTTTTTTCTCTCTTTTGTAAAGAGAGAGGGAGACTTAGGAACGCAAGTTCATAAGTCGGAGGAGAGATTTAAGGGCAGTTCTAACAACAATATTAAATCCCTCGCCGCTAAAGCGGCACTCCCTTTACTAAATGGAGAATATTGCAGTTTCTCTTTCATTTCCAAGTTTAAATTTAAATGTTTTAATTTAGTAAAGTCTTTGCGTATGCAAAGGCTTATTTTATGTATGGAGGAAGTATCATGAGTATCAGAAACAAAAAAGCGTTTACTTTAATTGAAATGCTTGTAGTTGTGTTAATTATCGGCATTCTTGCCGCTATTGCTTTGCCGCAATACAGGATTGCGGTGATGAAAACAAGAGCCGCCGCAAGCTTATCGCTCGGCAAATCAGTGCAGCAGGCTATATCTTTAGGGGAGCTGCAGGGCACTTTACCGCCTTGCGTAATAGGGCCGATTATATATGATTTCAGCCATTTGTATTTGGATATTAATGTGCCGAATATATCTTATCTTGATCAGGCTTCCCAGCCGCGTTATTCTCACTGCCAGAATATATTGATTGGCTCGGATGATCTTACCACCACCCATCCGCTGCTTGTTTTTAAAACAGCGGATGGGTACTATCATGCGACAGGCAAAAAAGGAGATATATTTTGCAGAGGGCGTGCCGATTCCCTGGCGGATAAAGTGTGTAAAAATTTAGCTGCGGGGACCCTCCCCCATGCTCATGCTGAGTTCAATATGTATAAATTGAATTAAAGTAATAAAATTGTTGTTTCTGAACCGGCTCGCGGCAAAAAGGCGGTCTTAAAAATTTATACTTTCTGTAAATTTAATATAATATATTTTTAACTTAAGGGAGATAACAATGTCCAAATTTATATTTATTACCGGCGGAGTGGTAAGTTCGCTCGGCAAAGGCATATCCGGCGCGAGCATAGGCAAACTTTTGCAGCTGCGCGGCCTGAAAGTCAATATGATTAAGTGCGACCCGTATATTAATATTGACCCTGGGACGCTCAGCCCCTACCAGCACGGGGAAGTTTTTGTAACCGCAGACGGCGCGGAAGCAGATTTGGATCTCGGCACATACGAGCGTTTTTTAGACGTGCCTATGACCAAAAAAAACACAAACACAACCGGCACTATTTATCAGGCCGTAATTGACCGCGAAAGGCGCGGCGATTATAACGGCGTTACCGTGCAGGTAGTGCCGCATATTACAAATGAAATAAAATCCCGCTTTATTCCGTTCGAAAAAGATTTCGACGTTACAATAATAGAAATAGGCGGCACCGTGGGCGATATTGAGGGCCTGCCCTTCCTTGAAGCCACGCGCCAGTTTAAAACGGAGCGCGGACGCGAAAACGTGCTGAATATTCACGCAACCTTAATCCCCTATATTGCAAGCGCGGCGGAATTAAAAACAAAACCGACGCAGCATTCCGTAAATAAACTGCGCGAAATCGGAATAGACCCCGATATTCTTATTTGCCGCACGGAATACCCCATGCCCAAAGGAATGAAAGATAAATTATCTCTCTTTTGCTCAGTCGCGCCGGAAGCGGTGATAGAAGCGCGGGACGTCAGTTCTATATACCAGCTGCCGGAAAATTTTGAAAAACAAGGACTTACCGATTTGATTTTAAAACGCCTCGGCCTAAAAGCTAAAAAGAAAAACGACGGCAAATGGTTCAGATTTATAAATAAGGCAACCGGAACTGCCGGCAAAAAACAAATAAATATAGGCATAGTCGGCAAATACGCCGAGTTAAAAGACGCGTATAAATCCATTGCGGAATCCATAAACCTTGCCGGAATGTCAAACAATGCGGAAGTAAAAATAAAATACGTCAACACGGAAAAAGACGCAATCCCCCAATCTCTTAAAGGACTTAACGGCATGATAGTGCCGGGCGGCTTTGGAAAGCGAGGCATTGAAGGCAAAATAAAAGCGGTTAAATACGCAAGGGAAAATAAAATTCCGTTTTTAGGAATTTGCCTCGGCATGCAATGCGCGGTAATTGAAGCCGCGCGCAACCTCGCAAAATTACTGGAAGCGGACTCGTGCGAGTTCGCGCCGAAACCCAAATACCCCGTGATAAGTATGATGGAAGAGCAAAAACAAGTCAAAAATCTCGGCGGTACTATGCGGCTTGGCAATTACGAGGCCAAACTCAAAAAAGGCTCTCTTGCGGAAAAACTTTACAAAAAATCCGTCATACACGAGCGCCACCGCCACCGCTACGAGTTCAACACCGACTACGTGCCTGTTCTGAAGAAGCGCGGCATTGAAGTCAGCGGCTGGCACAAAAACCTTCTGCCTGAAATAGTGGAGCGCAAAGATCACCCTTATTTTATAGGCGTGCAGTTCCACCCTGAATTTGCAAGCAGGCCGATGAAACCGCATCCGCTTTTTGACGGGCTTATCAAAGCGGCGTTAAAAAAAGTTGCGTAAAGCCATAAGAAATTTGTAGTATTGATATATAGAAACGATTGTCGTTCCCTTTTCTTTTTTCGTCACAATTCCCTCAATGCTGTTGGGAGGAAATCTGTAGACTAAGATAAAAACAAAGGGCAGATTCCCGATAAAAGGACACTCGGGAATGACAAAAGAAAAGTAGTAAAAAAATTTAGAACGTTTTTGGGTGTTCTGCGGTTGTTAAAGCAATTTAAAAATCGCGGGACAAGCTTTTGAGATATCAAAGGCAAGGTAAACTCCAAAAACAGCTCGTTATCAAGCACAGGATATTCGGCCTAATTAACCGAATGTCTTGTGCTGAATGTTTCCCGTCGTGAGACGGGAAACTACGGCTGTTATCTTATTGGGTCTTTTACCTGGCTCAGATATAGCAGCCGTTTTTGTTTGTAAAAAACGGCCTAATAGTCAAAAATAATGAGAGGAAATTATGTATAAAAAAGGCTTCACGTTAATTGAGTTGTTAGTAGTTGTTTTAATCGTCGGCATTCTGGCCGCTATTGCTTTACCACACTATACTTTTGCCGTAGAAAAATCCCGAGTTGTAGAAGTAGTTTCTAATATCAAAGTTTTAGGCGCTGCTGTGGACAGGCATATACTTGCAACGGGAAATCGTCCCGCTTCAATTAATGATTTAGATATAGCTTTAAATTGGACTAATATCAACGATCAGTATGCATCCAACGGTAAATTTGTTTATTATATGGATGATTCAACCCTTACCGCTTGTAAAATAAACTCGGATAAGAGCAATGAAAACAATATTCCTTGGAATGGCAGCGATATTTGTATATCTTATTTTACTAAGGAGACGGGTTCTTTCCCATTTGCAAAACCCGGAATGATGACATGTGACAACAACCATACGCGTCCGAGGGCTGATTTATATAGGAAAATATGCCAGTCTTCTTCATCTGTAAAAGTAATGACTAACAATATGTATGAGTATTATAAGATTAATTGATTTATAAATGTGGACGCTCAAAACCAGATATTTTAACCAAAAATATAAAAATTACGGCAAATCCTCCTGAGATCGTTCCCATGCAACGCGCCGCCAAATTGTTTTAGCGCAGAATTCATATATTCAATTATAGCAAAAGATAGCAAAATTTACTATTTTTACCAGCTTGTTCGAGGCTGTATTATAAAAAAAATGCTATTATTTAATATATGAAAATAATCAAAACAAATAAAGTTAAATTTGCAAATAATCTGCCGCTTGCTTATATTTGCGGGCCGTGCGTAATTGAAGGGGAAAAGAAATTTCTTGAAACCGCAAAAAAATTAGACGCCCTTATGAAAGCAGCGGGCAAAACTTACGTTCTTAAAGCCTCTTTTGACAAAGCAAACCGCTCGTCTTTAACCTCTTACCGCGGGCCGGGAATAGATAAAGGTTTGGACATACTTGAAAAGGCAAAAAAACTTTTAAACGTGCCTGTTTTGACAGATATTCACGAACCTTGGCAGGCGGCCGTTGCGGCGGAAGTTGTCGATATTTTGCAAATTCCGGCTTTTCTCTGCCGTCAAACGGATCTTTTGCTTGCCGCGGGTATGACCGGCAAAATAATTAACGTGAAAAAGGGACAGTTTCTAGCGCCTTGCGGGATAACAAATATAATTAAAAAAATTGAATCCACAGGCAACACCAATATTTTACTGACGGAACGCGGCTCGAGTTTCGGCTATGGAGACTTAGCGGTTGATATGCGTTCGCTTCAAATTATGAAAGAAACGGGTTATCCCGTCATTTTCGATTTAACGCATTCGATGCAAAAACCCGCCGGCGGAAATACTACAAAAGGCGATAAATCTTTTGCCGGGACTTTGGCGCGCAGCGCGGCCGCCGCGGGAATTGCGGGACTATTTTTTGAAGCGCATCCCTGCCCGTGCGAGGCTTTATCCGACGGCGAAAACTCGCTTGATTTGAAAGAGGCCAAAATCGTGATAAAAGAAACTTCGGCAATAGACGCTATCGCAAAACGGCTTCTAAACAGGTAATAATATGCCACAAGTGAGATATTCTCAAAAAGAAGTTTTAAATATTGCAAAAAAAGTCATAGAAGCGGAAGAATGCGCTTTAAAAACGGCGAGGCAGCAGCTTAACGCCTATTTTGTAAAAGCCGTTAAAACTATAGCCGCCTGCAAAGGAAGACTGATTATAGCCGGCATAGGTAAATCCGGCCATATCGGGCGGAAAATATCGGCTACGCTCGCATCCACCGGCACGCCGTCTTTTTTCGTACACCCTACGGAAGCTCTTCACGGCGATTTGGGAATGATAACCAAAGACGACATGGTTTTGGCGCTGTCTTATTCCGGACAGACGGAAGAAATAAGCAAAATATTAAATCCGCTGAAAAAGGAAAAAATAAAAATTATTTCTTTTACGGGCAATAAAAATTCTAATCTTGCCAAAATGTCCGATATTCACATTGAAATAAATATAAACAAAGAAGCCTGCCCGTATAATCTTGCGCCTACTTCTTCCACCACCGCTATGCTTGCTATTGGCGACGCTTTGGCAATAGCTCTTATGAAAGTCAAAAATTTTAAAGAAGAAGATTTTGCCGTTTTCCACCCGGGCGGTTCTTTGGGAAAACTGCTCACGCAGCATGTGCGCGACATAATGTTTAAAAATAAAAACCCTGTAGTCCCGCAAACGGCTACGGTTCAGGACGCGCTTTTGGTAATGACAAAAAATAAATCCGGCGCGGCAAGCATAGTGGATAAAAACGGCAAATTAAAAGGCTATTTTACCGACGGCGATTTAAGACGAAGCCTGCAAAAACGCCGCGATGTATTAAGCGCGAAGATAACCGAAGTGATGACAAAAAATCCTTTTGCTTTCACGGATAATATCAAAGCGATAGCGGCCGCAAAAATTATAAACGACCGCAAAATAGACAATGCGCCGGTAATAGACGCAAAAGGCAAAGTAATAGGCTTTTTAGATAAAGACAATCTCATAGAATTTATCGCCTTAACGGATAAAAAATGAGGGAAATAGGAAAATATTTATTTGGAACTCAGAGTTTATGAAAAATTATTAATCCTGGCGGCAAATTGCTTGTTGGCGTAGACGCAGACGTAAACGCAATTGATGATAAAGGCAGAACCGTTTTGCAATACGCAAAAAACGACGCAGTGAGGAAGTATCTTATCTCCGGCGGCGCAAGACAATAAAAAATACGGACAGCGCGGTTATGACGAAAGAAAAAAATAAGAATTTGCAAATTAGAAACAGTACGGCGGAGTTTTTAATTTTTGCTTATCAATCGCATGGCGACGGCGTGGAAGTGCGCGTGCAGGACAGCACGATTTGGCTTTCGCAAAAGAATATGGGGATTTTGTTCGATACTTCTTCCGACAACATCGGCCTGCATCTTAAAAATATTTTTAAAGAAAGAGAATTGAAAGAAGTTTCAGTTGCCGAGTATTTCTCGGCAACTGCTTCAGACGGCAAAAACTATCGTATAAAACATTACAACCTCGATGCCGTTATCGCCGTGGGATACCGCGTCAATTCCAAACGCGCAACGGCTTTCCGTCAGTGGGCTACCGCTATTTTGCGAGATTATGCTTTACGCGGATATTTAATAGACAGAAAGCGAATGGAAAACGGAGCTTTCCTGAACGACGATTATTTTGAGAGGCTTTTGGAAGAAATACGAGAAATCCGTCTTTCGGAACGGCGTTTTTACCAAAAAATTACGGATATTTATTCCACCGCGATGGATTACAATAAAAATTCCGAAATAACAAAAAGATTTTACGCAACAGTTCAAAACAAATTGCACTGGGCGATACACGGGCAAACCGCCGCCGAGTTGATTTACAATCGCGCCGACTATAAAAAAGAGCGTATGGGTTTGAGTAATTGGGAAAAAGCCCCAAGCGGCAAAATACAAAAATTGGACGTAATTATTGCTAAAAATTATTTGACGGAAACCGAATTGGAATCTTTGGGACGCATAGTAAACGCTTATCTTGATGTGGCAGAAGATATGGCAAAGCGCAAAATCCCTATGACAATGGAAGACTGGGAAAAACGGCTGAATATGTTTTTGCGTGCGGCAGATAGAAAAATCTTGCAAAACGCGGGCAAAATCCCGGCCGAAATCGCCAAACAGCGCGCGCAAAGCGAGTTCGAAAAATTTCGCCCGATACAAGATAAGGCGTTTCAATCCGATTTTGACAAACAAATGCTTGCTTTAGAAGAGGAAACAAAAAAATGAGGAAGTTTTTTGCCGGTTTTGCCGCTTTAATTTTAGCTTTCGAGCTTTGCGCCTGCGCGCGCGATAATCGCGGTAATGAAAATTATGAAACAGCCCAGCAGGCTTCGGACGTAATAATTTCGCAATCCGAAAGCGGTCATGCGCAATGGGTGCTTTACGCGGACAAAGCCGATTTTTATCAGGACGCGCCTTCTTACAGCATAATGCAAAACCCGCATATTATTTTTAAGAAAAACGACAAGGACGACTCGGATATAAAATCAGAAACAGGCCGATACGATATAGACAGACGTCTCATCACGATGAGCGGAAACGTAGTCGGAATATCAAAAACGGAAAACGCAAAAATAGAAACGGAAAAAATATTTTACGATATGCGCACAAAAAAAATTTGGTCGGACGCCAACGTACTTTTAACGCGCGGAGGCCTAATCGTAAAAGGCAAGGGTTTAAAAGCGAATTCGGATTTTTCCGAAATAGAAATTTTTAAGCAGCAAACTAAACTCCCAAAAAACATAGAAGATCTCAAAGCGGAAATATCGGGCAACGGAAATAAATTATGAAATTTGTTTATCTCTTCATCATTCTAACAATAATGCCGCAGCTTTTATTCGCGCAGCAAAGCAGCGGGGACGAAGGCCTCTCCGCTCTGCTCGGCGGGCTTGTGCAAAGCGACAGATGGATAATAAGAAAAGATAAAAACGAAGAAGAATTTATCGGCAACGTGCGTTATGAAAACGATATTTATAAAATAGACGCGCACAGAGCGCTTTCCAACCGCAAAGAGCGAACTTATACTATAGAAGGCAATATACGCGCATTACGCAGCGATAAAAAAACCGGCGAAAGAGCTGAATTAAAAGCGCAAAAAGTTTTTTACAATAAACCGCTGGACTTTGGCTATGCCGTTGCCGCGCAAAAAAAACAAATAAGCATATTTTATGACACTGCGGACAATAAATACAAACTATACGGCAATAAGCTAGATTTCAGCGATAAATTTACTAATTTTAAAATTATCGGCAATGCGAAACTACATAATATCGACAATAAACTCTATGCTCAAGAAATAGTTTTTAATACGCAAAATGGAATATTGCGGGCGTCGGGCGGAAGGCCTGTTCTAAACGGTTCTAACGAGGACGCGGATTACGCCGTTCAAGCGGATATAATAACCGCGCAAACGCAGGAAAATAAATACAAGGCGCAAGGCAAAGTGCAAGGCTGGATAACCTCAAAAAAAGAAATAAATACGAAATTTTAAAATATTAAAAACCAAATATTAAAATTTCACCCGTTTGTTCCTTTGTGAAAAGTATAAAAAAGGATACTAAAAATGGAATTAAAATCCTCAAATATAGAAAAAGCTTATAAAGACAGAAAAGTTGTAAAAGGCGTCGATATAACCGTGCGTTCGGGCGAAATCGTAGGCCTTTTAGGGCCAAACGGCGCCGGCAAAACCACAAGCTTTTATATAATGGTCGGCTTTATTAAACCTACGGCGGGGAAAGTTTTTATGGACGGAGAGGAGGTCACTGGCCTGCCTATGTATGAGCGAGCGCGAAAGGGACTTGGCTATCTTGCGCAAGAGCCCACTATATTTCGCGGTCTTAGTGTGGAGCAAAATTTACTGGCTATTTTGGAACGCATTGAAGCTGACAAATCAAAACGTAAAAACATCGTGGAGGAATTGCTTGAAGAATTCGGTCTTTCTAAACTTGCAAAACAAAAAGCGTGGTCGCTTTCCGGCGGAGAAAAGCGGCGTATGGAAATAGCGCGCTGTATGATAAGTTCTCCAAAAATAATTTTGCTTGACGAGCCTTTTGTAGGTATAGACCCGATAACCGTTTCGGAATTGCGTCAGATGATATTCAAACTAAAGAACAAAGGCATAGGCATTTTAATAACGGACCACAATGTGCGCGAAACGCTGCCGCTTACGGAACGCGCGTATCTTATTTACGACGGCAAAATACTTGTGGAGGGCAACCAGTATAAACTCTTAAACGACGCGAACGCGCGCAAATTCTACCTCGGCGAAGATTTCAAGATGTAGTTTAACAAAATATCAGATATTAATTTAAATAACTTCACAGGCGAGATGTCTGAGACGATTTACTCTTGGCATTTCAATTTTAGCTTTTATCTTATTGGCCGGAGCAAATTTATAACTATATATGCCGTCATAATACATTATGGTTAAATTTGGATATGGACCGGCAATTATTTTAAGCTGTTCGGCTTTTGCCGTAGATGTTTTTGCAAGTTGCAAAATCTTTATTCTTTTGGAACTTTTAACGTATAAATCTATATACGGGAAAACCAGCGAAGGCGTTATCGCAAAGAAAAAAATTAATCCGGCTGCTGACAAATATCTAAATAAATCAACTTTATAAACATCTTTTATTAAATTAATTATAAAGACAAAAGCCAAAATAGAAAATACGGCGGAGGAATAAAAAACCCTTAAACTTCCTACAGACGGAGCTAAAAAGAGAACCGCTGCCAAAATTATTGAGCATACCCAGCATAAAACCGACATAATGAAATTTTTGTCTGATAT
>JAIRMX010000003.1 GCA_031258375.1 Elusimicrobiota bacterium
CTTAAATCTCTCCTCCGACTTATGAACTTGCGTTCCTAAGTCTCCCTCTCTCTTTACAAAAGAGAGAAAAAAGCATAAGTTTTTTCCTCTCCCTATAAGAAGGGAGAGGAGGCGCGCAAAGCGCGCAGGAGAGGGTGGAGTAAAGATAAAATCAGAAATTAATTTTATAGACAGACAGATAATCTCTTCCTAAAAGAATTTTTTTGTTTTTCATAATATTTATTTCAGTTTCAATCTAAATAAAGATATAATATTATAGCATAAGATTATAAAAAATAAAAAATTTGTTTTTTGGTATTTCTTTTTATAAAATATAACTTATCAAATACTTAATTAACGGAGATTCAAATTATGAAAAAATCAGTCCCCGCCGCGTTTTATATTGCGGTAGCAGTCGTTATAAGTTCCTTTATATTTTACGGTTGCGCCGCAACCGGAGCAACACAAAACGCAAGCGCGTCTTCGACAATGTCGGTTGACCAGATATTGCAGAAGTCTGCTGAAGTCCGCCAACAAGTTCAGGACGCCAAAACAGCCGCAAAAACCGCTCAAGCCGCAAATAACGCTAGTGGAGCATCAACGTCAACAAAGCAAGCCGTTAAAGACGCCGTCAACGAGGCGGTGGGGGGAACAGTAAAACAGGTAAAGGACGAAGTTGACGCTTGGAAGAGTGCGGTAAAATAAATTTCACAATCGGTGAAATAAAAATCCGCAAGTTCAAAAAGTAAACTTGCGGATTTTTATTGTCTTATGAAGCTGCGGAAACGTTAAAGAAGCCTGCTTGCCAAATCCGCAAGACTGCTGCGTTCCGTTTTTGTAAAAGTTATATGTCCGTAAGTCTTTTGGCCTTTAAACCTTTCGACGAGATACGTAAGGCCGTTGGATTCCGTGTCAAGATACGGCGTGTCTATTTGATACGGATCTCCCGTTACCACCACTTTTGTGCCGTCGCCGGCGCGGGATAATATTGTTTTTATCTCATGCGGCGTAAGATTTTGCGCGTCGTCTACAATCATATATTGTTTAGGCAGCGTGCGGCCGCGTATATGCGTAACGGAGGCGATTTCCAGCTTACCGGAAGTCATTAAGTAACGCACTTCCTCTTCCGTATCCTCGGGATTTTTCTTGTTGGCCAGGAAACTCAGATTATCGTGTATCGCGCCCATCCACGCTTCAAGTTTTTCCTCCATAGTTCCGGGCAGAAAACCCAAATCGCGCCCTACCGGAACTATAGGCCGGCATACCAGCAGACGGCGGTAAGTCTCGTCGTCAAATGTGCGGTGCAGGCCGGTTGCAAGAGTTATAAGCGTTTTTCCCGTGCCGGCGGTGCCTACAAGCGTTACCAAATCGACATTGTCGTCAAGCAAAAGCTCCATAGCAAAGCGTTGTTCTTTATTTAGAGGCTTTATGCCCCACACGCTGGGCTCGGACGCTGGCAGAGCTTTTATCGTATCGGTAGTTTGATTTAAACGGCCTACGGCGGATTTTTTGCTGCCGTCGTCGCTTTTTAAAATGATAAATTGATTGGGATAATAAAGCCCCGCTTTTATATCCAACTGTTTATTTTTATAGAATTCGTCGATTTGCGCCGATGTAAATTCAGCATCTTTTACTCCGGTATAAAGTTCGTTATAATTTACTTTGTCGGTCGTGTAATCCTGCGCGTCGACGTTGATGGCCTCGGCCTTAATCCTTAAATTGGTATCCTTGGAAATTATTATCACAGGCTTTTTGCCGGTTTTGTTTTCCTGCTGCTTATAATAAAAATAAGCCGTGTTCAAAATATCATTATCGGCTTTGTTGAAGGAGAAGCCCGCCGGCAGCATATTTTCTCTTGGAAACTCAACTTTAAGCGTGCCGCCGTTATCAAGTTTGACGCCTTTGCCGAGTTTGCCTATTTGGCGCAGCTCGTCAAGTTTTCTTGATACAAGCCTTGCGTTTTTACCGCGCTCGTCGGCGGAAGTTTTGAAATTATCCAGCTCCTCAATTACCACCATGGGGATTATTACATCGTTATCCGCAAACTGCGAAAGGGAATTGGGGTCGTGCAGCAAAACGTTGGTGTCAAGAATGTAGATTTTTTTCATAAAGCCTCCGTTATAAACGCAAGCGCGTTTTTATATCGCGCGATAAGCATATTGTATCATTTATGTCTATGGAACAATACATATGCTTTGAGTTCTTCATTTTGTGTCTAAGGAACGCTAAGAAGAAAATGACAGCATAAAGCTGACTTTTTTATTTTGTATAATATTAATAAAAAAAGGAGGCTCAAAGATGAGAGAAATTAAAGTAGGCGTAATAGGCGCTGGTTTTATGGGTAAAACCCATATTTTTGGTTATAAAACAATACCATTGTATTATGAACCTAAATATAAAATAAAACTCGAGGGTATTTGTAGTAAAACATTGCAAAATGCGCAAAAAGCAAAAGATTTATATGATTTTAATTTTGCCACCGATAATGAAGACGATATTTTTTCAAACAAAAATATAGATGTTATAAATATATGTACGCCGGACGCTTTTCATCGCGCTCAAATTCTCAAATCTCTTGACGCAGGCAAGCACATATACTGCGAAAAACCTTTGATTTCTTGCGGGCAAAGCGCGGCCGAAATTTTGGGACACTCCAATTTAAATAAAGTTACGACGCGCGCAGTTTTCCATAACAGATTTTTCGCCAATGTGATACGCGCAAAACAAATTATTGACGAAGGCCGTTTAGGGAAAATATTGGCATTTCGCGGACAATTTTTGCTTTGCTCCAACGCAAAATCGACTACGCCCGCAGGTTGGCGCAATGACAGCTCAAAATCCGCCGGCAACGGCGTGCTGCACGGCGTGGGATCTCATATAAGCGATATGATTTATTATTTGCTTGGAGATTTTGCTAAAGTATATGCCAAAATACAAATGCCTTATCCCATAAGGCCGGACGGCGAAGGCGGTACCGTTCAATGCATCACAGATGAAGCCGCTTATATCATAGCCACTCTAAAAAACGGCGCGATGGGTACAATAGAAGCGACGAAACTAGCCACCGGCGCGGCGACAAACATGAAACTTGAAATCAACGGCGAAAAGGGCGCGTTGATAATAGACCTTGTTCAGCCAAACTGGCTTTTCTTTTACGATAATACTCTTCCGGATGAAAAGCTTGGCGGCTATAAAGGTTATACGCGCATAGAATGCATACAAAATTATGATACGCAGCTGACATTTCCTCCGGGCAAACATCCTATAGGCTGGATAAGAGCGCATGTACATAGTCTTTATGATTTTATCGAAGGGGTTGCAGCGGGCAAACAAGTCGCGCCAAGTATAAAAGACGGTCTTTATATACAGCATGTTTTGGATACGGCAATGCAATCTGCCAGACAAAATAAAGAATTGGAGATTTAGGAAATATATATTAAGAAAAAATATCCTCGCTTATAATCTAGGCCGAGGATATTTTGTAATTGTTGCATAAAATCAGAATATAAATAAAAGAGCTAAAGCAGTAATGGTTAAATACGAAATATTTAACAGACATGTTTCATTAAAACGGGGCTTTATTCTGACTTACATTAATTAAAACATATTGTGTGTCCTCCGATAACGCAATCTGATTGAACTGTAAGTCCAAATATCTTGTTGCAGTAATTTCTTGGTTTCGCATAGTAACTAGAGAGTGTTACGCAAAAGAATTCTGTTGGTTTATTATATTGTATAACCCAGCCAACCATGTCTACATCTTCAGAAGATAACTTTTTCCATGCAATAGCCTTGCCTCCCGGAGCCGAAGGATGGTTAGTTTCCTTCAATGAAACAGACCAATCATCTATACAAACAGTATCGCTGGAAAGAAAGCCCGGCCAAGAAGTACAATCTGTTTTTCCCTGCGGCAAGGTTATATCAAGTTGGTCAAAAGTTGTGGCATATCGTCCATTTGCTAAATGGTATGCCTCTTGAGCATTAGCTACTTGTTTTAGAAGTGATTGTATTTTGGCTTTTTTTGCGCGTTCCACAGCTTTTTGATATTGCGGTAGCGCAATAGCGGCAAGAATGCCGATAATAACTACGACTACAAGGATTTCAATTAAAGTAAATGCTTTTTTATTTTTGATACTCATAGTACTTCCTCCATACATAAAATAAGCCTTTGCATACGCAAAAGCTTTATTAAATTAAAGTGATTAAATTTGGGAATTAAAGTGAAAGTAAAGTATTCTCCCTTTAGTAAAGGGAGCGCCGCTTTTGCGACGAGGGATTTAATATTATTTTTAAGACTGCTCTTAAATCTCTCCTCCGACTTATGAACTTGCGTTCCTAAGTCTCCCTCTCTCTTTACAAAAGAGAGAAAAAAGCATAAGTTTTTTCCTCTCCCTATAAGAAGGGAGAGGAGGCGCGCAA
>JAIRMX010000141.1 GCA_031258375.1 Elusimicrobiota bacterium
CTGCGCCACAACGGGCTGGTAACGGTGGCCACCATCATCGGTGTCGTAATTTTCGGCGTGGCCGCGCCGGACGCTTTGCTCGGGTTCGGGTTTGGCGGAACTTTAATAGCTTTGTTTATGCGCGTTGGCGGCGGTATTTATACGAAAGCTGCGGACGTGGGCGCGGATCTTGTCGGTAAAGTTGAAGCAGGCATACCCGAAGACGATCCGCGAAATCCGGCCGTAGTTGCCGATCTTGTCGGCGATAATGTCGGCGATTGCGCGGGTATGGCGGCCGATATTTTTGAATCTTATGAGGTTACCATAGTTTCCGGTTTAATACTAGGCCTTGCGCTTTGGCATTTTACAGGCAGATACGAGTGGATAGTTTACCCCCTCTTAGTTCGCGGTATAGGCGTATTATGTTCAATAATCGGCACGTACGCCGTAAACGACAAAGGCGGCAAGGGCGACGCTATGAAAGCTATTTTCAAAGGCTATATGACTTCCGCGGTAATATCAATATGTTTATTTGCCGCGCTGGCGTTTTTCTATCTTAAAAATATACCGGGCGGCTGGTGGCGGCCTTTTGCGGCCGTATCAATAGGCGTATTGTTAGCTATGGCGATTGACAGAATTACCGAACACTTTACGGGAACTACGGGCGCGCCGGTTTTGGAAGTCAAAAAATCTACGGATACCGGCTCCGCCACGACAATACTAAGCGGTTTTGCCGTTGGATTGGAATCTTCGGTATGGTCGATATTGGTTATTGCCTTTACCATTTTTACGTCGGTACTTATCTTTGGAACCATGGAAGGCTTAAGCGAGGTCGAGAAAGTAAATTTTATTCTTTACGGCGTCGCTATGACCGGCATCGGCATGCTTACTCTTACCGGAAACAATGTGGCAATGGATTCTTTTGGGCCTATTGCCGATAATGCGAACGGCGTAGGCGAAATGTCCTGGCACGGGAAAACCGACGAAGAAACCAAAAAAGCGCGCCAAATTATGGCCGATTTAGACGGCGTCGGCAATACGACAAAAGCCATCACGAAAGGCGTTGCCATAGGCTCTGCGGTTATTGCCGCCGTTTCGCTTTTCGGCTCGTATATGGTTGACGTAAGCAATGTGCAGGCCGCTTTAAATTCCGCTTGGGCAAAAGAAGGTTTAAATCAGACTTTGCATTTACTTAAAGATATAGGCATAATTGTTTCAAATCCGGTCGTATTCGTGGGTATGCTTATAGGCGCGGCGGTTCCTTGGCTGTTTTCTTCTTTTGCAATTAACGCGGTGCGCCGCGCGGCTTCGCTTATAGTGCAGGAAGTTCGCAAACAGTTTAAAACCGGCATCTTGGAAGGAAAGGCTAAACCTAATTATGAAAGCGTTGTTTCAATATCCACTGCGGCGGCGCAAAAAGAACTTATTATTCTGGCATTGCTCGGCATAGTTTCCCCCCTTCTCGTAGGGCTTACCTTAGGCGTAGAGGCTTTGGGCGGATTTTTAGCCGGAATTATAGTCAGCGGGCAACTTTTAGCCGTGTTTATGTCAAATGCGGGCGGCGCGTGGGACAATGCCAAAAAACTTATCGAAGACGAACATTGCGATATCGCCGCAAATACCGGCAAAGGCTCGGAGCGTCATAAAGCCAGCGTTGTGGGCGATACCGTAGGAGATCCTTTGAAAGATACGGCGGGCCCGGCGCTTAATCCGATGATTAAAGTCGTAAATATGGTTTCGGTTATAGTCGCGCCGATTATAGTCACTTATAATAACGAATATACGAAACTTTCTGCCGCCGGCTGGTGCGTTGCGATAGTTTTGCTTGCGATTTTAAGCTGGGTGATAGTAAAAAGCAAAAAACAGATTGATTAGTTTAAGCATGGTTCGTAAAATATTCGCCTAAGAATCTGTAAAAATCCGCTTCTCTTTTTTATGAGAGAAGCGGATTTCTCAACAAATCAATTCTCTACAAACTTGCAATCTTAAATTATTTTAGCGTTTGATATGTTTTTGTCGGTTAAATATTTTGTCGTATCTAACGGCGTCGGCTGATAGTTGTTGCGGCTTTCTAAGGAGGATATTTTTATCGGAATTTCGTCAATTTTAACAATTTTTCCCCCTTGCAGGAAGACTTGTATTACAAGCGCGTTTTTGTCTTTTGGGTTTTTATTCCCGCCGAAGAGAAAATTACCTAATCCGTAATATATCGGCGCGTTTTTATAAACTTCGCCGTCCTGGCGAACATGAGCGTGATGTCCCACGATAAGATTGCTGCCTAAATCTACCGCCAATTTAGCGAGCTTTTCCTGCAAATCGTTATGAACGTATTGATGTTCTTCCCCCCAATGGAACACGGAAACTATAAAATCGCATTTGTCTTTAAATTTGTTTAGATGGGATTTAATCATTGCGCTGTCGCGTTGCCAACTCCACCCTTTTACGCCGTGAAAGCACAGCCGCGAACCTTTAATTTCCTTTATTAACACGTCTTGTAAACCGAAATATTCTATGTTTGCTTCCGTAAGCGCGGCCTTTGTGTCTTTGTAGCCCTGTTCTCCAAAATCATAAGTGTGGTTGTTGGCAAGATTTACCATTTCCACACTCGCCGCGCCGAGTATTTTCAGATATTTTTTCGGAGCTTTAAAACGGAAAGGCTTTTCTTTTCCGTTTGTCTCTTCAGTTATGGTGCCTTCAAAGTTAAGGATTGTAATATCGTCGCTTTCAAACAAAGGCTTCATATTTTTGAGGAAATAAGAAACGTCGCCTTTTACCTGTTCGTACTGCCAGCTGAAAGTCATACCCTCGGCGCCAATGTATTCGCCCAAAGTGGTATCGCCGGCAAAAGTTAAAGTTATAACGGGCTGTTCTTCGGCTGACGGTTGAACTACCGCGGCATGGGAAGGGAAATTATCGGGTGCGGACGGCGTTGGGGGACGACTAACGCGACGCGCGGTACCCGAGCAGGCGGAGAACAAAGCTGCAAATAATAAAACAGACGATAATTTCAAAAAATCCATATTTATAAGAACAAAATTTTGTTTTCAAACGATAATTTATCGGCAAAAAACCCCCGCTAAAGCAGGGGGTTTTTGTCATGATAATTTGCTTATTAATCGCCGCCTCCGTATTGCGCTATAAGGTCCTTATTCGTACTGATTTGTAATTCTACGCGGCGATTTTTTGCACGGCCGGCTTCGGTTGAATTATCCGCGATTGGATTTGCCGGGCCATAACCCGCATAGGTTAAGCCTGCGGTTTTAAGGCCTTGTGCTAAAGCATAATCGTAAACGGCCTTTGCGCGGGCAACGGAAAGGGCGTTATTAGCTGCAACAGATCCCGTGCTGTCCGTGTGGCCTTCAATCTTTATAATATTGGCCGGATATTTTTTTAGAACTCTGTTTAAATCCGTCAGAGTTTTTTGCGCTTGAACGGACAAATTGGATTTGCCGGTTTCAAACAAAATCTCGCCTTTTAGGACGATTTCAATACCTTTATCCGTTTTTGTCACGGTGGCGATTTTTGCAAGTTCTTTAGCTTGTTTGTCGTAATAATTGCCGATTAAGCCGCCGGCAGTCGCGCCTGCAAGCCCGCCGACTATTGCGCCGGTGCTTGACTTGCCGCCGGTATTATGCGCGATAATTGCTCCGGTTACGGCGCCTACGGCCGCGCCTGCACCCGCGCCGATTGCAGTTTTAGCGCCCGGCGACGTGCATGCGGACAAAACGACTGCAGCAGCAACTATACTGATTAATACTGATTGTTTCATTTTTATTGAACTCCTTTTTAGAATATTTTGCAAGGCGAATAATTATCATTTTTTATTTTTTTTATTTTTTTCCACCTCTTTCGCTATTGTAGACATACTTGGCGAATCTTGTTTTTTATCGGCATCTTCGTTTTTAGCAGGAGTTATCCCGGAAGAAGACGCACCCATTTTTTCCGATTTGCCCGGCTGAGCGGCATTTGGCGTCGTTGAGGTTTTTCCGCCGGCGGAACCTTGTTGCGGTAAATTATTTTGCGGAGCAGCGGCTTTTTTTGTAGCAGTGGCAGTGGCAGTTGTAGTCAATTTCTTATCTGTGGTCGTAGTTACAGCAGTTTTTCCTGTTTCGCCATTTTTGTCGGACTTACTTTTTAATATAAAATACGCGTTTGCCGAAGTCGCAGCAAATAAGGCCAGCGTTAAAATAATTAGTACTATTTTCATAATATTTCCTCCTTTTTATTTATCAAGCATTTCCCTTGATTAATATCTTCCGGCAGAGCCAAGCACGTTTTCATTTTTATTTTTATACATAGCGATAAGGTCGGCTCTTGCCGGGCCTAAGTATTTGCGCGGGTCAAACTCGGACGGTTTTTCTGCGAAAACTTTGCGTATTGCGGCCGTCATTACAAGCCTGCCGTCGGAATCGACATTTATTTTACAAACCGCGCTTTTGGCGGCTTTACGCAGCTGTTCTGCCGGCACGCCGACTGCGTTTTCAAGTTTTCCGCCGTATTTGTTTATAGCCGCAACCGCGTCTTGGTCCACGCTGGAAGCGCCGTGTAAAACAATAGGAAATCCCGGCAGACGTTTTGAAACCTCTTCCAAAATATCAAAGCGCAGCGGCGGAACGTCTTCGCCGGGCTTGACTTTAAATTTATACGCTCCATGGCTTGTGCCTATGGATATTGCAAGCGAATCTACGCCGGTTCTATTTACAAAATCTTCTACTTGAGCGGGATCCGTATACGTATGATGTTCGGCGGAGACTTCGTCTTCAATGCCGGCTAAAACTCCAAGTTCCCCCTCTACGGTCACGTCGTGCTGACGAGCGTACTCGACGACTTTGCGGGTTAAAGCGATATTTTCTTCATAAGGAAGATGCGAGCCGTCTATCATAACGGAGGAGAAGCCGGATTCGATACAACTTTTGCAAAGTTCGAAAGAATCGCCGTGGTCCAAATGCAAAGCTACGGGAACAGGCGCGCCCATTTCTTTCATCATTTCAATCGCGCCGCGTCCCATCCAGCGTAAAAGAGTTGCGTTTGCGTAGTCTCTTGCGCCTTTTGAAACCTGCAAAATTACGGGCGAGCGCGATTCTTGGCACGCGGTTATAATTGCCTGCAATTGTTCCATATTGTTGAAGTTATACGCCGGAACGGCAAAGCCTTCTTTCATAGCTTTTGCAAACATTTCTTTGGTATTTACAAATCCGAGTTCTTTATAAGAGACCGCCATAAAAATTCCTCCATATATTTATCATCCGTCTAAATTTATTATATAACTTTTATATACTATCTTGCAATCAAAAAGCTAATTGCTCATTTTTCATTAAAGTTATATAATATAAACAAGACTTTAATATAATCTGAACTACAAACAAACTCAAGGAGACTAAATAATGTCTAAAAAGCTGACGGCTATGGACGGCAACAGCGCGGTAGCGCACGTCGCCCATGCAACCAACGAAGTTATAGCGATATATCCTATTACTCCTTCTTCAACAATGGGCGAAATTTGCGACGCAAAATCCGCCAAAGGCGAGACGAATATCTGGGGCAATATTCCCGTGGTAAGCGAGCTTCAGTCCGAAGGCGGCGCGTCCGGCACCGTGCATGGAGCATTGGCCGCAGGCGCCTTAACCACGACTTTCACCGCTTCGCAGGGTCTTTTGCTGATGATACCCAATATGTTTAAAATCGCGGGCGAGCTTACGCCGACGGTATTTCACGTTTCCGCGCGCGCCATTGCGACGCACGCTTTATCGATTTTCGGCGATCACAGCGACGTTATGGCCGTACGCCAGACGGGCTGGGGTATGCTTGCTTCGGCCAATCCTCAAGAAGCTATGGATTTTGCTTTAATAGCGCAGGCCTCTTCGCTCGAATCGCGCGTTCCGTTCTTACATTTTTTCGACGGATTTCGCACTTCTCACGAACTGAATATGGTTGACGTTTTAAGCAAAGAACAAATGCGAGAAATGCTTGACGAAAATTTAATAGCCGAACATCGTAAAAACGCAATGAACCCCGAGTACCCCACGATACGCGGAACGGCGCAAAATCCCGACGTGTATTTCCAAGGCCGCGAAGCCGTAAACGCTTACATCCGGCGCTACC
>JAIRMX010000163.1 GCA_031258375.1 Elusimicrobiota bacterium
CTGAAACAACTATTGTATCCTAAACGTTTGTATAAAAGACAAAAACTCTTTTAAGGACTTTGTATTGCCTATTCTGGAGTATTTTACATAAATCTCGTCAGAATATTTTTCTTAAAAACCGCATGCCTCTTTTATTATTATAGTCCAATATGTGTTTGATATCTTACATACGTGTATTACAACAGCGATACTCAGCTGTGTCCTGAAACTGTTACAGCATCTACTGCGGAGGATTTTTGCAAGGCTCGCTGCGATGGTAGGACATATAACTATGGTAATCAAAACGACAGATTTTTCTGTGTTCAAACTTCGCAGAAGTGTAATTATGTTGCTGGGAATGGATTTAATTCTTTGAGTGCTGATTTGGTAGGGTGTTTATGTATAAACTGGTATGAAAGAGAGATGACTTGTTGTTAAGCGGCATGTTGCGTTTTAACAATCTTTTTCGTCAAAGGGCAAATATTATGTCTATATATTAAAGAATCTGAAGGAAAAACACTCAGATTTTAATATATTGCTAAACAGTATACAACAAACATCTGCATTAAACCGGCGGATGTTTGTTTTTGTCTCAAAGAAAACCCCCGCGCTAGGCGCAGGGATCAGTATAGGTTTAACCGATGAGGCGGCTCGATAATAAAAAACTCCTTTTGATACCGAGTATGGATTGATTCCCTCGCAATGGCGGCAAACAAGCCAAAAAACTACTCGGCTGGAGCGTTAATTATAATTTACGAAACCGCATGAACTGGGAGCAAAAAAGAAAATATTAAAATGCTATAATATACGAAAGCGAAACGAGAACGCTCCGCAGGGGACAGTTTCCTGAGGAGCGTTTTTAATTAATTTAGGGAATATTTATGGAAAGAAGAAAAGACATACGCAACGCGGCTATTATCGCCCACGTCGACCACGGCAAAACTACGGTTGTCGACGCATTATTAAAATTATCCGGTCAGTTCAAAGTAAAACAAGACGAAGCGCAGGAAATGGTGCTTGACAGCAATCCCATTGAACGCGAACGCGGAATTACCATATTGGCCAAATGCACGGCGGTTCAATATAAAAATTATACCGTGAATATAGTCGACACGCCCGGACATGCGGATTTCGGCAGCGAGGTCGAACGGGTTTTAAGAATGGTTGACGGAGCGATTTTAATGGTTGACGCCGTGGAAGGCCCTATGCCGCAAACGCGTTTTGTGCTGCGCAAAGCTCTCGCGCTCGGCCTGCGGCCCATAGTTGTGATAAATAAAATGGACAGAGAAAACGCGCGTCCCTCGGCGGTTGTCGACGAAGTCTTCGAGCTTTTTATGGAGCTTGGCGCTGACGATAAGCAGCTTGATTTTCCTATTTTATACGCTTCGGGCAGAGAAGGCTGGGCTTCTTTTAATATGGAAACGCGCGGCGCGGACATATCGCCGTTGTTTGAGGCCGTTATCGCCAATGTTCCAGAACCCGAAGCGGACGAAAATAAGCCTTTGCAAATGCAGATTACAATGCTGGATTATAATAATTTTTTAGGTCATATCGGCATAGGAAGGATTTTAAACGGTTCGCTCGGTAAAGGGCAAAATATCGTTTTGCTGAAATACAACGGCAATAAAATTCCCGCAAAAGCCGTTAAAATTGAAAAATTTTTAGGTCTGGGCAAGCAGGAAGTTCTAGAAGCAAAAGCGGGCGATATCGTAGCGATAAGCGGGCTTGAAGGAGTGGACGTGGGAGACACCGTCGCTTCGGTGGAAAATCCGCTGCCGCTGCCGCCGCTTACTATCGACGAACCTACGATATCGATGGATTTTTTTGTAAACGATTCGCCTTTTGCCGGCCGCGAGGGCAAGTTTTTAACCAGCCGTCATTTGAAATCTCGTCTTGAAAAAGAAGCGCAGACCAACGTCGGTCTTAAAGTCGAACAGCTCGAGGGCGAAGGAAAATTTAAGGTTTCGGGGCGGGGGGAACTTCATCTTACGATTTTAATAGAAAATATGCGCAGAGAAGGCTTTGAGCTTGCGGTATCTTCGCCGGAAGTTATTTATAAAGAAAAAGACGGACAAATTCTCGAGCCTATGGAATATTTGATTTTGGATATAACTTCCGACATGCAGGGCGCGGTTTTTGAAATGATAAGCTCTCGCGGCGCTAAACTTGAAAATATGGTAAGCGAGGGGGAAAACAGGCTTCGTCTCGAATATATTGTGCCTTCGCGGGCTTTAATAGGTTTTAAAAACGAATTTCTCACGGCTACCAGAGGCAAGGGCATTATGCACCATAGTTTTCACGGATATTTGCCCAAAGTTGAAGTGCAGCCTTTGCGCTCAAACGGCGTGCTGATTGCCAAAGAAGCGGGCGAAACTACGGCTTATGCAATTAACGCTTTGCAGGAAGGCGGGCAGCTTTTTGTCGGTCCGGGCGTAAAAGTTTATGAAGGAATGATAGTAGGGCAAAATTCGCGCAATAACGATTTGGTTGTAAATCCAAATAAAACGAAACGTCTTTCAAATATGCGCAGCAAAGCGGCGGACGACGCTTTGATTTTAACGCCGCCGCGCGGTATGAGTTTGGAACAAGCCATAGAATATATCGCGCCGGACGAACTTGCGGAGATTACGCCCATTTCAATTAGACTGCGCAAAAAAATACTTAATGTTCACGAACGCCGCCGCGCCAGCCGCAAAGAAGAAGGAGAAAATGAAAACTAATTTGCCGTCAGTATGTTTTCCGCGGCGCGTATAAATTTAATATAATATTAAAACATAATTAAGCGAGGTATTTATGCCAAAATCTAAAAAAATAGCGGCCAAAGCCGAAACTAAAGCGACTGTCGTTAAAGCCGCGCCCGTTTTAACCGAAGTCAAGCAGTTGTATAAATTTATGCAGGATAATAATCTCGGCACAATAGACTACGAACAAAAAGGCACGCGCATTAAACTTGTGCGCTCGGCTCCTGATAAAGTAGCCGTGCCTGTCGTCGTAGGCGGCGGTTTTGGCTTTGCGGGAGCGGACGGCGGCGCGCCGCTTCAACCCCAATATGCAAATACGATCAAATCGCCGTTAATGGGGATATTTTTTAGGGGAACGTCTCCTTCAGCTCCTCCGTTTATTAGGGAAGGAGAAAGCGTCAAAGCGGGTACGCCGATATGTCTTATAGAAGCTATGAAAGTTTTTAACGAAGTTAAAGCCGCAAACGACTGCGTTATTAAAAAGGTATTAGTTGAAAACGGGCAACCCGTTAAGCCGGGCGACGCGCTTTTTGCCATAGAAAAAATTTGATTTTACGAGGTATAACAAATGTCTTTCAAAGAAAATATAGAAACCGCCGCCGCTAGAATTATGGATTTGCTTAAGGATAAAGAAGAAACAACTTCGTGGCAGATTAAAATTTCGCTTCATTTTTCAAGTTCGCTTATGTTTATGGCACTGGGTATGTTAGCCGAGGAAGGAAAAATTACGGCCGAACCTGACGGCATAAACTATAAAATTACAAAAATCCCGCAAAAATAGGAGCCTTCAAGTGGCTTATCGGACAATACGCAAAAAATCCAAAAAGAAATCCGCTAAAAAACAGGATTCTCATTTTTGTTTAACTGCGGTGCAAATATTTTCTCTTGCGGTTGTTTTATGGCTTGCATTGGCGCTTTGGGTGGGCGAACAAAGCGGCCCTTACGGCTTGACGGTGAAAAACCGGATGCTTGAGGTTTTTGGGCAGGCGGCGTATTTTACTCCGTTATTTTTCTTATATTGGCTTTGGCGCAGCGTCAAATATAAAACTTTGGCCGTATTCACGCTGATATTCGGCGTGTTAATGACTTTGGGCGGGCTTTCTGCGGAAATAACTTTTTTGAAAACAGTTTTTCCCAGCAGCTCTTTGGCCGGAGGCAGCGTCGGGGCGGCTTTATTTAACGCCGTTTCTTCCATAGCCGGAAAAGCCGGCGGTTGTATTTTTGCGTTTGCCTGCATTTTTATGGGAATACACGTTCTATTTGCAATACCGTGGATTGCCAGTATGCAGAAATTTATAGATTTACTACGCAGAGATTTCAGCGTATGGATGTCCGCCCGCGCCGATTTTAAAACAAAAATTACGGCCGCCAAAAACCAACAAGAACAAAACTCCTTTAAGCCAAACCAGCCGCGCCGCGTGGTTTCGGAAGATAATCAGTATACGCCCGCAAAACCTCTGCCGAAAATAGAACGTCCGGTCGCGGGAATGATAAAAATGCCGCCGCGCGGCTCTTTAAACTCGGCTGCTCGAAATAAAAATGAAGAAATTCTAGATAAGACGGATAAGCCTAAGAAAGAATTTGAACTCCCTCCTTTAGATTTACTGCGCGAACCGAATTCCTCGGACGTAATAGGCCCTACGGACTCGGAAATCGCCGCCGCCACGCATCGTCTCGAGGCTACTTTGAAAGATTTTGATATTGCCGCTTCCGTTACGGGCGTTGCGCCGGGGCCCGTAGTGACGCGTTATGAAATCAAACCTGACCCGGGCGTAAAAATAAGCAGTATAGTTTCAATTTCAAACGATATCGCGCTTGCGATGAAAGCGCGCGGGATACGCGTTGAAGCGCCGATTCCGGGCAAAGACGCCATAGGTTTTGAAATTCCAAACGAGAAGCCGCTTGTGGTAACTATGCGCGAAATTTTGCAGGAAGATTCTTTTATAAATTCCAAATTTAAAACAACAGTCGCGCTTGGGCGTTACGCCGACGGCCACCCCGCTTCCGCCGTAATATCCAAAATGCCGCATTTGCTTATAGCCGGAGCGACAAACAGCGGCAAAAGCATTTGCGTGCATTCTCTAATAATTTCGCTTTTATACCGCGCAAAACCCGACGAATTGAAACTTCTTTTAATAGATCCAAAGCGTGTAGAACTTACTTTATACGAAGGCATACCCCATTTATACGACCCGAAAACTTCGTGCGAGGACGTTGCCGTAGTTAAAGACGCCGTAGGCGCGGTGAAGTCATTACAGGCTTTGGTCAAAGTTATGGAAAAGCGTATGCAGATTTTTGAAATTGCAAAAGTAAAAAATATAGAATCTTACAATGTCTGGGCGGAAAATAACGGGGAAGAAAAAGCGTTTTATATAGTGGTTATAATAGACGAGCTTGCCGATTTAATGCTGCAGACTAAAGCCGCAATAGAGGATTCCGTGCAGCGTCTAACGCAAATGGGGCGCGCTTTAGGCATACATTTGATTTTATCAACGCAAAGGCCTTCCACAAACGTTATTACCGGCGTGATTAAAGCCAATTTGCCTTCAAGAATATGTTTTCAGGTAACTTCAAAAATAGATTCGCGCGTAGTGCTTGACGCCAACGGCGCGGATACTTTGCTGGGCAAGGGAGATATGTTGTATCTCGGCATAAGCGATCCTAAACCCAACAGAATACAGGGCTGCTACGTGTCTGAAGAAGAAGTGACGAAAATAGCCGATTTTCTGCGCGCGCAAGGCGGGCCGGATTATCCTTTCCAAATTTTTCTTGGCGCGCAGGACGGACAGGAAGGCGGGCGTCCGGGCGAAGGGCTTGGCACCACGCGCGAAGAAATGGCGCAGGCTTTAACGCTTATAAAAGAGCGCAAGCGCATATCGCAGGATTTATTAAAGGCGCATTTTGGCAGCAGCGCGCGCGCCACAAATATTTTAAGCGTGCTTGAAATGAAAGGTTTTATTTCTAAGCCGGCGGGCACTAATCGTTGGGAAGTGCATTTTGATTTGATAGACGCTTATTTGATTGAGCTTCAAACGCCGCAAAACGACGTTGGCGGCGACGCGGCGTACGAAACCGTGTATAAATAAATTGCCATTATGAAAAAACTTATTTACTGTCTTTTGTTCCTCTGCGTTTTAATATGCGTTTTGCTTAATTTATTCGCGAACAAAATTATTTTCCACCCGCGCGCGCAATACGCGCCTCATCGGCTCGCGGTTGAAGAAATTACTTTTAAAACAAAAAGCGGTGCGGATATTCACGGCGTTTACGTTGCGCCGGCGCAATATATGGACACGATTTTACTTTTCCACGGCAACGCGGTCAATATAACTTATTATGAAGATTTCGCGGAGGTTTACTCCAAACGCGGTTACGGTATTTTAATTTTTGACTATAGGGGATTTGGCAAAAGCGAGGGGAAAATAACCGCAGGCAATATTTACGAAGATTCTATCGCCGCCGTGGAATATTTGTTGAAAGAAAAGAAAACCGCGCCTTCAAATATAATTTTATGGGGGCATTCTTTCGGCAATGCTCCGGCGATAGAAACCGCGCTTAGACTAAAAGATTATTCTTTCAAAGCTTTGGTTTTACAATCGCCTTTTACGAATATCCCGCAAATGGCCGGCGCGTTATTGGGCGGCGCCTATAAGCCCGACAGCACTTTGCAAACGATAATTATCGGCGCGCTGTACGCCGTTTTATTTGATAAAAGATACGACAATCTCGCCAAAATAAAGAAAGTCAAATTGCCGCTGTTTATCGCCTACACTAAGCAGGATATGATTATTCCTTGGCAGATGAGCGAAGCTCTTGCAAATGCCGCGCCTGAAGGAAGCCTAAAATTTCTGTCGCCTTTGGGTAAACATGAAAATTTTGACTGGCTTGAAAAGGAAGCTATTGATTTCCTAAGCAAATCGCCTTAGTTATATTGACGAAAATCAACGGAAAACATATCCGTCTCCGTTGGTGAAAGCAGCCGTTCTGTAATTCTTTCCCGCTATTGAAAGACATGCTTTAATAAAACGCTCTTTTCCGTGCGGAATACATGCAAAATCCCCGTGGTTAATGCCATACTTTGCGGAAATTGAATTGGCAAAACGATACATCATTGCAAGGACATCATTACGGCTGGAACCGTAAAACGCCACAATATTGCCGTCGTCTTGAATAAAATATTCGATATTATTGATTATACAGGTTGTGCCGTTGCAATTTTCGCCAAGAGTTATTGATAAATCGCTAAAATTAGTGGCATAGCTGTCGTGTATCAAAAAATACTCGCTTTCTGCAACGCCTATACTTCTCAGTGGTCTTGTTGGACAATTAGGAGACAAAAGAAAGGTGAGCAGTGTATACTTTTAGTATGATTGAAAAAATAAACACTGCTCAAAAGAATAACAGCAAAAGAAGCACTCCTAAGTCCAATAAAACAATAATAAATTGGTC
>JAIRMX010000184.1 GCA_031258375.1 Elusimicrobiota bacterium
CAGGACGCATAATAGTTTTCGCTTTCCTGCACGATAATTTTTACCAGCTGAGGGAAACTTTTTTGTATTTCGTCAAATAAATAAGAAGCCAGGTTTTCCGCAGTGGGATATCGTAAAATAATATTTAAATCTTTGCCTTCGAGTTTAAGGTTGATTTCTTTTAATTTTTCTTCTATCTCTCTGAAGTCCGCAATATATCCTTCTTTATTTAAATGTCCGCCGAAAACGGCTTCGTATTTAAAATTATGCTCGTGCATAGGTTCATTAAGCGCGCCGTCATGCCAATGTTTTGCTTTAAAAGAAGAATGCAACGTTATCGTAAATGTTTTTTGTGCCATAATTTCAGATTACAATATTCTTATTCCATGTTCAATACTTTAAATCCAGATTTTAATTTATTTATTCCAAATGCGAATAAATACATTTTACAATAACATCCTTTTTATTGTTCTTTGCAGCCTGCCTGCTGTAATCTACATTCTACATCAAAAGGAGTTTTTTATTTCTGTTCCTCGCTATAACCTTTTTAGAACCCTCAGCCTAGCCGGCGGTTTTCTACGGCACAGATTAACAGCCGCAGATTTTGAAATCTGCGGCTGTTTTGCTTAAGCGGCATTTGTAATCAGTTAAAAATAAAACCTTGCCGCTACCGCGCCCTGAACGCCGCTTACATTTTTATACACTATGCCGGATTTTTCAAACTTGCCAGAGATATTGTATCGCAAATCAAGTCCAAGTCCAAAGAGCTTGGAGAACCTGTACTCCGCGCCGGCCGCAATGAAAGGATAAACTTTACTTATGGTATCAAATTTATCGTCAGTCTTGCCGAAAGCCGCGCCGAAGCCGCCACCCAGATGCCATTTGGAAGGAGCGTATTTATAGTAAAGAGTAAGAGGTATTTCGTAATATTTTACTTCTAGTTTGTAAATGCCACTCTTTGCCTCTTCGCTGTTCCATGCAGTATAGCCGATTTTTGCGCCGAGGATGTGCTGCTCACCTAGGTTAAAAAGGCCGGCCTTTTCATATAGAGCTTCCACGCCGAATAAAAGAATACTTGGAGTATGAGTATAATTGTTGCCGAAAAGATTCTTTGCACTATCTTCGACATCGCTCTTACTTTGTCCCGCGCCAAGTTTTACACCCAAGCCGAATTCGGCAAAAGCCGCCGGCGTTAACAACGATACTACAAATGCTATCAGCATTAGTTTTTTCATCATTTCTCTCCTCAACGGGCGGAACAGTTTAGATTGCAGATTGCACATTTTTTAAACGCGCGCAAACCGCTTAAATTCCGCCGCAGTCTAGCTTTTATTATATAATACCCCCCCCCCGTGTCAAGTCTTTTTTTGATTGTACGACGGAATTTTGCCAAATTTTAGAAATAAAAAACGCGCGGCAGATTTTTTAAATCTGCCGCGCAGTAAATTACTCAGCCGCTTTTTTCTCTGTAAGATTTAACGCGCAGCCCTTCCATATAATTACCGACGAACGCTTTGCTCGCGTTATACGCCGGCGCAGCCCAACCGCCGCGAAAAGAAGCTATGCTTGAAACCGCTCCCAGCACGCCGCCGCCGTTTTTCTTAAAATATCTGTAAGCCGCGCAGGCCGCGTCCGTAAAACCAAAAACGTTTGTGTTAACCGTTTTAAGCTCTACCTCTTCTTTTAAATCCAAATCGATATCGCCGTAACCCGCGTTTATCAAAACTATATTCACGCCGTCCATTTCTTTATCGGCAACGGCAATAATTTGAGCCGCGCCGCCGGTGGTAACGTCGTGCAAATAAGTAAAAACTCTGCCCGGAGCAGCTCGTTTGAGTTCGGCCAAAAGCTCCGCGCGGCGTCCCGTCGCGGCTACTTTATATCCGCGCTTCAAACATTCCAGCGCCACCGCGCGGCCTATGCCGGAAGTGGCGCCGGTTATCAAAATATTTTTGCTCATTTGCCGTCCGTTAAAAAAGCAAAGCCAGCATCAAAGAAGCTCCGGCGGAGGCAGGCACCTTTGTTCCGTCAATCGTAGTCTCTTCGCTGCTCAGCGCGCCGGCAAGTTCAAGATGAAAATGCAGCATATTCAGGCCTAAGCCCGCGGTATAATAAGCGGCGGCTTCGCTGTTGGCAAGATTCTTATTTAAGCCTACTCTAAGCGGCAAATTAAATTTAGGCTTGTTTACGACGTTAACTTCAAGGCCGACAGCCAACTGTCTGGAGTCAAAATTACGGGCAAGCGTGGTATTTTTGGTTAAATCCAAATCCGCGGCCAAAGTCATAAATTTAAAAGGATTTATCGCCGCGCCAGCCCTGACTTGCGGCTCCAAAGCATATTTGCCGCTTTGCCAGTATTGCGTTAAGCCCGCAGGCGCATTTGGACGTTCAAAACGCGGCCTGTTAATATTTTTTGCCGTAACGCCGACTTGAGGGTTAAGCCAAATTCCTCTGTCAAATAAATCCGAAAAGTTTAACATAGCGCCCAAATCAACGCCAAACTGCGTGGAGTTGGTTTTATTGTCCAACGCGTCGTCCAATATATCTTGAATATCCTCGTTATCCTGTAAAACCAAAATGCCGGTTTGCGCCATTTCGCCTTGTATTACTTTTATATTTGCGCCAAACTGCAAACCTTTGGTAAGCGCAAAACCATAACCCAAAGACGCTTCGCTGAATACGCCCATATCCACCATCACGCGCGATTCATTATCTTTATAACTGCCGGAGGCGGAAGCGGCATTATTAATAATACTTGCCGCCGAGGGCATATTTTCCGCGGCAGCTTGAGCCGCGGCTAAAATTTCAGCGGCAGAAGAACCCGCGCTCAATGCCGCGCTTACAAAAGCATTCGCTAGATCTGGAGATGAATAACTTGTACCAAACAATGTATTTAAACTGGCCAGCAATGAATTATCATCAATAGCTCCGGCTAATATATCCGCCGCCGTCTGACTATCGCCTGTCAAAGAGGTAGTAGTACCTATATCTAATCCCGTTCCTCCGCCCTGCGTTCCTAAACCTATATTAGTAGTATCTATAATAGGCGTTATGCCGGCATTACCCAAAGAACGCACGGAAAAAGCAAAGTTTTTTATTTTTAGTCCGACTCCGGCGTCGGCATTTATCAATGCTCCCAGATTTTTGCCGTTGAGAGAGGATAAATCGGCCAAGCCTTCAAACAAAGTTTCAATATCTTGCGCGTCGGGATTGTCGCCGGAATTTATGGCCGAAGCAAGGTGTTTATATTTGTCCGCCATCTCCGATAGTTTATCCGCCGATGAAAGCACGGTTTTTGCCGTCTCGATACTTACTCCTCCGGTAATGGCAAAGCCGCTTTCGTTCAGATTTTCTTTCTGAACTAAACCGGCCGGGTTCCAATACTGCGCGTCAGGCCCGTAAGCCGTAGCCACGCCCGCTCCGCCCATGCCCATAGCGCGGCTGCCGACCAGCTGCCACGGCTGCGCAAACGCAGCCGCAGGAAATACAAAAAGCGCTGCAAGAAACAATTTTTTCATTTTATCCTCCCGCCAATTTTTAAATATTTTACAACTATTATATCATTTACGCGGCATTATTAAACAATTTTTTTAAACTGAATTATCCCATAACAATTGCAGGCTTGACTCGCAATCTCAGTCGTTCCCGCTGTCATGCTGAATTTATTTCAGCATCTATATTTAAAAGACAACTCCTGAAATGGGCCTGCCCCGTATTATACTTTTTTAAAAACGCGGCGATTTGCTAATTTCCCAACATATCCGGATAGTCGGAAAATATGCCGTCAACGCCCAAAGCCGCCATTTGCGCCGCTTCTTTTGCGGTATTTACGGTATAAACAAAAACTTTTATATTTTCCTTATGGCAGGCTTTCACAATTTCTTCATTTATTCTTTTTAGGCTCATGTTCGCGCTGTAAGCATTCAAAGCAAGAACGTTCTCGATTTTAAAATTCCTAGTCAAAACTCCTATTTTTATTTGTTTGTCCAACGCTCTGACGCGCTGCAAGGTCGGATAATCAAAAGAAGATATTAGAATATTATCTTTTAACTTATGCCCGTAAATATTTAAAACGGCAAGTATTTTCCGCTCTATGTCCGGGTAAATATTATCGTCGTTTTTTACTTCTATATTCAGCTTTGTTTCGGGCTTTAAAATATCAAGCAGCTCTTCAAGCGTCGGCAAATTTAAATCTTTTAGAATATTTGTTTTGATATTCCTGCCGTCAACCTCGTAATTATGGCATAAAACAAGGCGTCCGTCTTTTGTAAGCTGAACGTCGGTCTCCATAAAACGGCTGCCCGTTGACATGGCGGTTTTAAAAGCTTCCAAAGTATTTTCGGGCTTATATGCCGAAGCTCCGCGATGAGCTATTGTCAGCATAAATTTTCTCTCAAACATTCAAAAATTTCCTGCGGCACTTCTATGCCGAGTTTATTGCGCCGCCCGCTGCCCGCCCCGTGAAAATCAGAACCGGCCGATACTGTCAGCCCGTATTTTTTGGCAATTTGCAGCAAATCCTTTTGCGTCTGCGCGTTATGCGTAGGATAATAAACTTCAATGCCGTCAAGGCCGCAATTTACCCATCGCGGGAAATCCCAAATTTCTCTAACCGCGCCCGGATGAGCGAGAAAAGCTTTGCCGCCCGCCAGTTTTATTTGCTTAATAATTTCCGTTATATCCGCTCCTTCGGGCGCAGCGTAAGCGGCTTTTCCCTTAGCCAAATATTTTTTGAAGCCTTCCTGACGGGAAGAAACTATGCCGGCTCGTTTTAAAGCGTCGGCAATATGCGCGCGGGAAGCTACGTTTGTTACCGTTGAAAACACGTTTTCTTCCTCTATTAAAATCCCGTTCGCCTGCAGGTTTTTTATTATTCTTTTTACTCGCTCGTTTCTTAAACGCCTGTTTTGTGCAAGAAATTCTTCAAACCGTTTGTTTTTAACGTCAATTTTATATCCTAAGATATGCAGATAATCGTGTTCGCGCGCGCTGATTTCAACGCCGTTTATAAAAATTATACCCGCTTCCCGCGCTCCGGCGCGGCATTCTTCAACCGCTTCGACGGTATCGTGGTCCGTTATCGCCATCATTTTAACGCCGGCTTTGACGCATAAAAAAACGGTTTGCGCCGGCGTGGCGGTGCCGTCGGAGTATTTTGTATGCGAGTGCAAATCTATAATAGGCATATTATCAGCCAGAAAACATTTATCTAAAATGACGGCCTAAATTTTTTCTACCGAGGTTATTTGCGGGCAAGCGTCTTTTAAATATTTTTCTATGCCTTGTTTGAGCGTCATAGTCGCCATCGGGCAGCTTCCGCACGCGCCTTGAAGTTTAACCGTAACCACGCCGGTTTTCTCGTCGAAATTTACAAACTCCACGTCGCCGCCGTCGGCCTGCAGCATAGGCCGCACTTTTTGCAGAAGTTCCGCTATTTTCGTTTTCATTTTGACACCTCTCTCATTTTTATCTATCATATCATTTATGGAGAACATAAGAAAAGGGGATATTGGACGCACCGATTCTCTTGCGCGAAAAAATATAAAGAAAGACGATAAGCGCATAATAGCTCTGGCTATGCTGGACAGGCTTTGCGCCGAACTAGGTTTTGCAAAAACCGAAATACCCGCTCTTGCGGAAAGTTTTACCAAAATACAAAATATTCTCATAGAAATTATGGGCATAATCAGCGGAAGCGGCAAAACCCTTTCGCGCGGAGGTCTTGATTTTTTGGATTTGGAAATCGGCCGTCTCGGCAAAGAACTGCCGCCGCTTAAAGAATTTATTTTGCCCGGAAATAATAAAGCCGAAGCAATTTTGCATTTATGCCGCACTTGCGCCCGCGTCGCCGAAACCGCGGCGGTAGCCGCAAACGCGCCGCAAGAAACGCTGGCTTTTATAAACAGACTGTCTTTATATTTGTTCACGCTTGCTCGCGCGCAAAGAAAAATTTGATAATATATGTTAAAAATATGCTATACTTTTTTTATATTGTTTCGATTATATATACTAAGAGGTACTAAAATGAAAAGCACAGCCAAAATAGCACTAAGTTTAATAATTTTATTTTTTGCGGCCAATGTTTTTGCCGCAAAATATGCTTCCATAGGCGTAAAAGAAGGCAATGTGCGCAGCTGCGCCAGCGCTAAATGCAGTATTAAATTTAAAGTTTGGAAATATACTCCCGTTGAAATGTTAGGCACAAGTAAAGATAAAAACTGGGTAGAAATAAAAGATTTCGAAGGCTACAAAGGCTGGGTGCATAAAGATTTACTCTCTGAAACGCCCGCAATGTCGGCTAAATCCGACGCTAACGTAAGAACGGAGCCAAGCTCCACCGCGTCCGTCGCATGGATTGTAGAAAAGGGATATTCTTTTAAATTCCTCAAAAAACAAGGCGCGTGGCTTCAGGTTACCGACGACGAAGGAACGTCGGGTTGGATAAGCCAGTCCGTAGTTTGGGGTTTTACGGAATATAAAAAATAATTTTAGGATATTTTTCAAATAATTTTAAAGGATTATAATATGAAATACTTTGTTTTTCTAATTACTTTGATTTCTTTAGGGGCGGGTATATATTCTTTTTATCCCGCAAAGAAAGAAGAGCCTTTTTCGATTTCCGGCAAAGTGGAAGTTGTCCAAAGGCTGCTTAAAACCGCGACCGCAAGCAATGTATCCTGTTCGGTAATAGTAAAAAACGAAGCGGACGTTCCAATTGCAATAAAAAGAATAGTCAACCCGTCTTTTCCTTTGGAATTCAATATAAATAGAAATGATTTGCTTATAGATTCTTTCTCCGGCAATATTAAACTTGAAGTGCAAATCAACAGCCACGGGAATTTGGGCGTTTTGCAGGCGGGAGATATCTTCGGCGAATCGTCGGCTTTATACGCCTCTGGCAGTAAGGACATATTGTTGGTTGCGGATAAAATGATAGGGAAACCTACTCTTGCCGGTAAAAACAAAAGAGGCAATTTTTTCCGTACGGCGGCTTGGTAAATATGCATACCCCCCCCCCCCCCGCTC
>JAIRMX010000008.1 GCA_031258375.1 Elusimicrobiota bacterium
TGCGGTAAAAATTGCGACTCTTACCGCGCAATTAGTCAAAGTTAAGAAAGAAAAAATTTCTCTTGAGCAGCGAATTGAAAAAATGCAGCGCGATATTGAAGTTATAGTACAAAACGAAAAAGAAAAAACGCAGATTGTCAGCTCGTTGAAAGAAAAAATAAGCGATAACGACGTTATCATAGAAAAGCTTAAAAAAGATATTATTTTGCTTGCTGCCGAGAATAGAGAGCTTAAATTCGAAGCCGAAAAAACCGTAAAGCGCGAAAATATTTTAAGAGCTAAAATCAGCGAAATCGAAGGGGAAAAGAAAAAACTAGAAACGTTTAGAAGTTTGTCTCCGACGTCGCCGCATATTAAACAAACTGCGCGGCGTTCTCAAGTCTCCGACGAATTGCAGTCTTTAAATACCGATGCGGCTGTTTCGGTTAATTCCGCTGATAATAACCTAAATAAGAATAAAGAGCCGATTTCGGTTCTAAATCTCACGGAGGCAAAAAGTCCCGTAGAAATTATTGATATTAAAGGTAATTCTAATTCTATGGACTTGAGTATGATTTTTGACAAATCCGCAAGTTCCGCTGCCGCCGCATCGGCAGCACGCCCTTCTTCGCTCGCGGAAACGATTGATTTGACAAAAACAGAACTTTCAACCGAAACCTCTGCGGTGACTCAAGACCACGCCGCAAAAATTGTAATACGCCAGCCTATGAGTCGTGTTCCGCAAAGTTTCCGCGAAAGCGAGGCTTATTCGGATTTTCTTAAAAAAACAAAAAGCGTATTCTATAGAATAAAATGGTCGCTTTTTAAAGATCAGTAAATTTTTTAGACGGCTTATTGCCCTTTTTGTTTAAATCTCGTCCGTGCCGCGTCAATTTTTTTCAGGATATCCGTACGGATGATTATCGCTTGCAGCCGCTGATAAAATGATATAATTAAATCGTATTATCTGCCGCTAGCGGTAAAAGTTTTGGAGTTTTATAGTTTATGCCTAAGTTAAAAATTGCTTTGCTCTACGGCGGCAAAAGTACGGAACACGAAGTTTCTGTCCATTCCGCTAAAACGGTTGCGCAAATACTTGAAAGAAAATACGATATCCTTAAAATTTTTATAAATAAAGAAGGTCTTTGGTTTTTGCAGGATAAGCTCGGTTCTAAACAAAAAGAAGACGCGGCGGTTTCGCCTGTTGTAAATTCCAAATATAATTTGCTTGCCGCAGACGGCAGAAATTTTAAAGCGGATGTTTTTTTCCCTATTCTACACGGCGCAATGGGCGAAGACGGCACAATGCAGGGTATGTTTGAAATATTGAACTCGGCGTATGTCGGTTGCGGCGTTTTGACTTCCGCGCTAGGTATGGATAAAGAACTTTGCAAGCTGCTTGCTTCTTTTTACGGAGTGCCTATAGTTCCTTATATAAAACTTGATTCTTATTCAAAGTATAAAGACGAAGAACTTGAAGCGGCCGTTAAAAAACTCGGCTATCCTTTATTCGTGAAACCGCTTAGACTAGGCTCTTCCGTCGGCGTCAGCAAAGTTTTAATCCCCAAACAGCTAAAAGGCGCGCTTTCCAAAGCGTTTGATTATGAAAACAGCGTTTTGATAGAAAAAGGTATTGTTCCGGCGCGGGAAATTTTCTGCGCTGTCGTCGGTTCAGGCGATAATATACATACTTCTCTTTGCGGAGAGCTGATGGCGGTAAACGGCGAATTTTTTGATTATAAGGCAAAATACGAAGATCCGCGCGGCTGCGATATGAAAATACCGGCCGATATATCTCATGAAACTCAAGATAAAATGCGAATAGCGGCTCACGATATTTTTAAAGTTTTGCGCGGCGACGGTTTTGCGCGGGTTGATTTTTTGTTAAACAGAGACGGGGATTTTTATTTTTCCGAAATTAATACAATTCCCGGTCTTTCCGATACGAGCCTATTTCCAAATTTATGGGGTGCCAGCAAAAAAGTTTATGCCGATATTTTGGACATCTTGATACATTTGGCTTTGAAACGCAAACAAATTAAGGAGGGATTTTCGCTTGAAAGATAAAATAGTAGATTATTTCAGAAGTATAGATCTGCGGATGTATTTTATATTGCTCTTCTGCTTTGCGGGAGCGTTGCGCAATTTGCGCAGTTTATTAACTTCCGGCTTCGATTATGCTTCTGCATATTCGGAAGTTCTTGTCGCTATGCTTGTAATGTATATGGCGCAGGTTTTACTTATATTTATACGCGAAAGTAAGGTTTGGATAATATCCGCCATACAGGCGTTTTTTTGTTTTTACGTTTATCCCGATTTTACTTTTTTACCTGCTATCGCCATATTGCAAAACATAATATGGCATTACGCGCACGGCGTAAGTTATGGCTGGATGCTTTTCATCTCATTGTCGTCAATATCCGCATTATTCTCGCTTGAAGTTTTAAAAACTTATTTTATATACGTCCTCACTCAAGAAAAAGTAAACCGCCGACTATAATTCCTTCGATAAAAACTTAGCCGATTTCTGTTCATTTTAAAAATGATTTATCCCCGCTAGTTTGACGCGGTGAATAATCGCGCGGATAAAAAGGGAAGGCAGTCTTAGGGGAAAAGACTGCCTTGGGGTAAATTTATTTTTTATATTCCGTTTTTAATAATTTACAAATTATTTCAAGTTTCGGCAATGGGCCAAAGGTCCTATTCTGTTTAATTTGATTCTAAAGCCTCAAAAACGGATATTTATCGTCCAAACTGTAGGATATCTGTAAAATTTTAACATTACAGGGGAAATAAATATTTTTGTTAATTATAATAATCATATCGTATCAGGTCTTGTTGCACAATTAGGTAAAGAAGCTGACCATAGCACAACACAAACCATAACAGCCCTCCAGCTATTCTCTAAACTGCGTATTTTGGCAGTCCCAGCTTGTTAAATCTATTTATTAAACTTGCCCTTATACACTGTTCCGTATACTGCCCCTCTTCTCTGCGAGATTTTAGATCGCTCCCAAATATCCTCTTTAATCGGTAAAAACTGTTCTCAACTATACTCCTGCGATTATATCCTACCTCGCTATTGCCTCTGAGATCTAAACGGAGAATTCCCGCGTGCTGCTAGTGCTTTGTTGTACTCTGACCAATTTATTATTGTTTTATTGGGCTTAGGAGCGCTTCTTTTGCTGTTATTCTTTTGAGCAGTGTTTATTTTTCTTTTCATATACTAAAAGTATACGCTGCTCACTTTCCTTTTGTCCCCTAATTGTGCAACAAGACC
>JAIRMX010000050.1 GCA_031258375.1 Elusimicrobiota bacterium
TATTCTTTTGCTTTGCGGAGAGATTAAAAAATTACAACTAAAGTTTGTTAAATATTTATCCCCGTTAAGCAAATAGACGGGGATTTTTATTTTAGGAGAGGAAAATGACAAAGTTAAGACAGGAAACGATAGCCGTAGCCTGCGGCTTTCATATCGATGAGACCGGAGCCACAAATCCGCCGTTATATCTCTCAAACGCTTATCGGTTTAATGATGCCAAACATGCCGAAAACTTGTTTGCGCTCAGGGAAAACGGATATATCTATACCCGCCTCAATAATCCGACTAATGCCGTTTTAGAAGAACGTTTAAACGCATTGGAAGGCGGAGTGGGCGCTTTGGTAACTTCCAGCGGGCATGCCGCCGAATTTATGACAGTTTGCGCGCTTGGCGGCAGCGGCGACGAAATTATCGCTTCTAACGCTTTATACGGCGGGACTTTTAATATGTTTGCTCATTCCTTGAGAAGGCTTGGCATAAAGGTAAATTTTGCGGATATTAGAAAATCATATTCTTTTGAAGAACTTATAACCGATAAAACAAAAGCAATATTTGTAGAGTCTATAAGCAATCCGGGCTGCGAAATACCTGATTTTGAGGTTATATCTAAAACAGCTAAAAAACATAAAATCCCTTTTATTGTAGATAATACTTGTTTAAGTCCGTATCTTTTTAGAGCCAAAGAAGTCGGCGCCGATATTATCGTGCACTCCACGACTAAATGTATATCGGGACATGCTGCGGTAATGGGCGGAGCGGTAATAGACTGCGGAACATTTGATTGGACAAGCGGCCGTTTCCCCGCTTTTTGCGAGGCAGATCCAAGTTATCACGGCGTGGTATTTGCCAAAGATTTTGGGCAAAATGCTTTTATAACCAAATTACGCGCCCAAGTGCTTAGAGATATAGGGGCATGCCAAAGTCCGTTTAATTCCTATCTTACTTTACAGGGTCTGCAAACTTTACACATAAGAATGGATAGGCATATTGAAAACACGCTTAAACTGGTAGATTATCTGCAAGCTAACCCGCAAGTCGAATGGGTGAAATATCCGACGATAGAAAACAACGAGTTTAAATCTCTGGCGGAAAAATATTTTAAAAAAGGCTGCGGTTCTTTATTGTGTTTTGGTTTGAAAGGAGGTTTTGAGCGGGGAAAACGGCTGATAGAAAGAGCGAAACTTTGTTTGCATGCCGCAAATTTAGGCGACGTGCGAACAATTATTACTCATCCGGCCAGCACCACTCACAGTCAGCTGAGCGCCGAAGAAAAAGCCGCGTCCGGAATTTCGGATAATTTAATACGTATTTCGGTAGGCATAGAAAATATAGAAGATATCATAGAAGATTTGGAGCAAGCTATTAATGATTGATAAACGACTTTCTATAGGCATATTAAATTTAATGCCCGCAAAACAAGCGACGGAAAATCAGTTTCAAAGCATATTTAAAGACGCCGGCGCGGAGTTTTCCGTTACATGGCTGACGACGTATTCGTATAAGAGCAGAAATACTGCCGGAGAATATATGGCGGCCAAATATACTGATATCAGTTTTATAAAGGATAGAAAATTCGATATTTTTATAATTACCGGCGCGCCGATAGAGAAAATGATATTTGAAGAAGTATGCTATTGGAAAGAATTAGAAACGATATTGGACTTTACCCGTACAAACAGTCTTTTCAATATTTTCGTCTGTTGGGCGGCTCAAGCCGCGCTGTATCGTTTTTACGGCATAAATAAAATACCGCTTGCAGTTAAGTATTTTGGGGTTTTTAAACAGCAGATTAATCCGGCTTCGTTTCTTTATAAAAATGTCAAGAGCGCGCTTATGCCTCATTCCCGTCATACTTCTTTAAATAAAAAAGAAATAGAAAAGTTCCATGACCTGTTCATAGACGCTTACTGCGGGGAGGAAGTTAGCGTCATATCTTCCAAAAATGGCAAAGATATATTTATTACCGGACATCCGGAGTACGATTCCAACACTTTGGATTTGGAATATAGAAGAGATCTGTCGGCAAAGTTGGAAGTGTCAATACCCTTTAATTATTATCCGGGCAATGATACTAAGCAAATTCCTTTAAATACATGGAGGCCGGCAAGTTTAGCGTTATATAAAAACATAATTGAACACGTTTTAAAATTGAAGTTTAAAGGAGAATAAAATGGAGAATTTTAATATTGTAATAATAGGATGCGGCAATGTCGGCGGCGGCAGCGCTCAGATAATATTGGAAAATGCTACCGAGCTTAGAAAAAGAGCCGGAGGCAAGAATATAAAAATAAAAAATATCATCACCCCTCATCCGCTTCGCTCGTCTAAAAAATATAATCTGCCTATAGAGCTTTTTTGCTCTTCAAAAACGGAATTAAGCAAAGCCCAATGCGATGCGTTTATAAAAAAAGAGTTAAAAGATCCCCAAATTAATTTAGTGGTAGAAACGATAGGCGGTTCTACAAATTATATTTACAATTTGCATAAGAGCATTTTAAACAGCGGCAAAGATCTCGTCACGGCTAATAAAGCTATTTTGGCAAAACACGGGTATTCTATTTTTGATTTTGCCAGACAAGTCGGTAAAACCGTCGGCTACGAGGCTGCGGTTTGCGGAGCTATTCCTCTTATAAAAGTGGTTCAGGACAGTTTTACGGGAGACATAATAGATTGTGTGAAAGGTATTGTTAACGGAACAAGTAATTTTATCTTGAGCAATATGAAGAAATCGGATATTTCTTTTGACGATACGTTAAAATTAGCTCAGAAACTAGGCTATGCGGAGCTAAATCCCGCGGCGGATATAAACGGTATGGACGCGGCCAATAAGCTCAAAATCCTAATTCAGCTCATCTATGGTATTGCGGCGACGGAGCAGGAATTTTTGGTTAAAGGCATTACCGATGTTTGGAAAGAGGATTTCATGGTTGCAAAAAGCATTAACAGCACGGTTAAAAATATAGCTTTTGCCGTTAGAAAAAAAGATAAAGTCTATGCTTGCGTGCAGCCGTTTATCATTAAAGACGACGATTTGCTCTACAGTGTTGACGGCGCGACAAACGCCGTTAAACTCAGCGCCAAACATTCCGGCGAACATATTTTTATCGGGCAGGGCGCGGGATCCCAGGAAACCGGCAGCGCCGTAGTATCCGATATCGTATTTATAGCAAAGCACGGGCATATTAAGGATTTAACGGATAATATCAGTCCGGTTAAATATAAACTGTCCGATTTCGCTAATTATCATACGTCCTATTTGCTTATTATAAAGACTAAAGATAATCCCGGCGTAATTGGCACTGTCGGCACCGCTTTAGGGGATGTAGGTATAAACATAGAAAATATCCCTCAAAGCATTATCTCCGGAAAAGATTGGTTCCTTCCGGTGGAGGTAAGTAGCTGCAGTTCAATACAAATGGACAAAGCCATAGGGCTGATAAGAAAGCGTAATCCCAAACTTATAAACGCCTATAAATATATTCCTATAGGCTGATGAAATTTAAATTCCAAAGGTCTTGTTGCACAATTAGGTAAAGAAGCTGCCCATAGCACAACAAAACCATAACAGATCTCCAACTATCCTCTAAACTGCGTATTCTGGCAGTCCCAGCTTGTTAAATCTATTTATTAAACTTGCCCTTATACACTG
>JAIRMX010000006.1 GCA_031258375.1 Elusimicrobiota bacterium
CAAAATACGGAAGACTGGACGGCTTGATACATTTTGCCGGTATTGAAAAATCGCGTCTTATTACGGATAAAACGCCGGAAGAATATTATAGAACTTTTGATATCAAAGCCTCTTCCGCCGCGGCGTTTGCGGCCTTAAATCTCGTCAAAGAGACCGGATTTTACGCTTTTGCTTCTTCAATAGCCGGAAAATACGGCAACTTAGGCCAAAGCGATTATGCAAGCGCAAACGATTTTCTGTCCAAACTTTGCATAAGTCTGCAAAATCAGTCAATTCGCGCGTTAAGCGTCGATATGAGCGCGTATTCGTCGGTAGGAATGGGCGTAAGATCCGGCGTATTTGAATTTCTGTCAAGTCAAGGCCTAAAATTTGTCGACCCGCACGACGGCATGCAGATTTTCCTTGACGAAATCGTTTACGGCCGCGTGCCGGAAATCGTATTGACCGACGAGCTTGGCAAATTGGACTGGGACGAGCAAGTCAGAGTTAACGACCCTTTTGTCGAGGACGACGCTATTTCCGGCTCGGCTTTATTAAACGGCGGCGGAGAACCCGTTAACGCGCAAGCTAAGTCCGATATCGTAGAAGATTCTACCGCGCAGGAAACTTTGCAAAATCATCCTCAACCGAAAGAAGAAACGCCCGCTTCCGATAATGAAATCCCGTCCTCTCCGGCAGCCGAGCAGGAAAACTTTTTTCTCGGCACGATAAAAACCTTAACGAATAATAAAGAAATATTTGCCGAAAACACTTTTAACGCGGAGTATCCTTTTCTTTTTGACCATGCCATCGAAGGCACGCCGTATGTTCCCGGCGTTATGGGCATAGAAACCTTTATGGAAGCCGCGAGCGCGCTCACCGGCGAGAAACCGCAAGGGCTTGAAGACGTGCATTTCTATCTGCCGATAAAACTTTTAAGACGCAATGCGCAAACCGTGCGCATTAAAGGCGAAGAGTTAAACGGCGTGGTCAATCTGGAAATCGAATCCGATTTTATTAACAGCAAAGGAATAAAAATGGGCAATACGCGCCGCCACTTTACGGCGCGCATTATGCGCGGTTTTGAAAGCAAATGGAATAATTATAAATCCGCAATTAATTTAAGCGGGGATTATGCCGTTACAAAAGACGAGATTTACGCCAAATATTTTCACGGACCGAGTTTTCAGGTTTTGAGCGGTATTTTAAAAATAGACAATAATACCGTTATCGGCGTTTATGAAAAACCGTCCAATGTTTTATTTCACGACGGCCCCAAACGCCTTATAGCGTATCCTATGCTGATTGAGGCGGCTTTTCAAACCTGCGGATATCGCGATTTGGCCGTTGAAAACCGTATGACTTTGCCGGATTCCATAGGCAAAATGGCAATATACGGCAAAGAAGAAGCGCCGCAGAAATTATTTATACTCGGCGTATTCAATGGCAATAATATCGAAGGCAAAAGCGTTTACGACGCGTTTGTTTTTGACGATAAGGGCAAACTTTGGATAGAGCTCGGCGATTATCAAATGATAGGCCAGTAGTTCAACGTCTTTCTTGTTTGAATATGAATAATAATATAGTATAATGAAACAAGCAGTAAAATTCTGGAGTAAACGGTTGTTAATGTGAGCCGAAAATAATAGATTCGTCATGCTGAACCCCGTATCAAGACTTTGCGGGGCAGGTCAGTTTTTAAGTTGTCATGCTGAACTAGTTTCAGCATCTGTAGTAATAAAAGGTAGATCCTGAAATGAATTCAGGGTGACGAACAGAGAGACCCTGAAATGAATTCAGGGTGACAAAGAATATAATAGGCTTATAAAAATTTGATACTGTTTTTGGAATCCTGTGAAAACAGGAAGAGCTTTTGAGAACTCAAAGGCACTATTCCAATCCAAGAACAGCTCATTATCAGGCACGAAATAATAAGGGTAGCTCCCAAATTGTTTTGTGCCGAGCGTTTACCGCCCTCGGGTGCTAAACCATTAGTGTATGTCAAATAAAGAGGTTATAGTATGAAAAAACTATTAATAATAACAATAATAGCGACCATATTTGTGCCTACGGCGTTTGCGTGGACTGACGACGAAATAACAGAATATAGAAACGGCGAAAGTATTATCGTGCTTACTTCGCGCGAACAGAAATGTATTCCAAACAACGATATTAATTGCGTGCAAAAAAGCATAGACGCCGGCGCGGATGCAAATGGAATATTTACAACAGCAATGTCTTTTGGCAATTTTGATATCGCCGATTTGGCATTAGAAAGAGGCGCCGATATAAACAATCAACACCGCTTTGGTTATACGGCACTGATATTAAGCGTGATGGAAGGCGATCTGGTGAGCATAAAATATTTGCTAGATAACAGCGCCGACGTAAATATTCAGGATGACGTAAGCAACTGGACTGCTTTAATGCATGCCGCTTGCTTTTGGAATGCGGAAGACGCGGCGGCTGAAAAAACTACTGGTGCGCCGGAAGAATCAAACAGAGCCTTAGTCGCAAAGACATTATTAACGCATAAAAAAGCAAAGCATAATTTCTGCCTTGTGAATAGATATGGAGACACCGTGCGGGATTGCGCTTTGCAAAAAATGCGCAAAGGTATTGCTCAATGGAAAAAAATTATTGCGCTGATAGACAAGGCTATGGCAAAATATAAAACAAAGTGCGGTTAATTGTTGGTTAAAATATAAAGCTCGTTTGGGAATTGGATTCCCGCCAGCGCGGGAATGACAAAAAATATTTTCCAAGCGGGTTTTTTATTTGCGGCGGGTTCTTAAAATCAAAATCCTAAAATCCGCAATACAACATTATGGTTCAATAGGAATGAGAAAGAATGATAAAATATTAGGAGCAAAAAGAAGTCCATTATTAGGTCTTGTTGGACAATTAGGAGACAAAAAGAAGGTGAGCAGCGTATACTTTTAGTATATGAAAACAAAAATAAACACTGCTCAGAAGAATAACGGCAAAAGAAGCACTCCTAAGTCCAATAAAACAATAATAAATTGGTCAGAGTATAACAAAGCTCTAGCAGCACGCGGGAATATCTCTGTTTACATCTCAGAGGCAATAGTTAAGAAAGCGTTCCACAAATCTCGCAAAACACATAAAGCGGGTCATCGGCAAGTGTATAGAGAGAGCTTAATCGAGCTTATATTAACTTTAAGGGAACTATTTCGCCTGCCGCTGCGCCAGAGCAGCGGTTTTGTGAGCAATCTGCTGTTGAATATGGGAATTAAGCGGCAACTGCCGGATTACACTACGTTGTCGCGTCGGATGCGGGAGTACACGACAATACGCAGGCAGGAGCATTAACAGAGAAGGCCAAACAAGCGGGAAAGACAGGCAGTATTATTGGAGACGGGGCATATGACGCAAATAGTAATTACATAATGGC
>JAIRMX010000057.1 GCA_031258375.1 Elusimicrobiota bacterium
CTTTACGGTTTCCAGCGGATACGACGTTGATGTTTACTTTAAAAACGTTTCCGGTTTGCCTGCCAAATCAAACGCAAAACTTAACGGCGTGGACGTCGGCAAAGTAAAACAGCTTAAAGTTGACGGTGACCGCGTTCTTGCAATTGTGCGCATAAACAAAGGCGTGATAATTTATAAAGATTCCAAATTTATAATAGCCGCGACAAGCCTTATCGGCAGCAATTATTTGCAAATAGATCAAGGTTCTCCCTCAAGCGGAGTTTTGCAAGACGGCGACGTTATAGAAGGCGCAAGCCAAACTTCAATTACGGATATGCTGAGCGAAACTATGCAAAGCATTCAAACGCTTACGGCCGGCATTGCCGACAACGGGCGCTTTGCAAAAGATCTTGGCGAAACTCTCAAAAATTTAAGGCAGCTTTCCGGAAATTTAAACCAGCTTATTTTATCTTTAAGGCCTTATCTTGCCTCTTCTATGGAAGACGTGAGCGAACTTACGAAAGCATCCAGAGAATTAATGGACAAAATCGACGGCGGAGACGGCCTTTTTAACGCTCTCGTCGAAGACAAACAAATGAAAGCCGACGTTCAAGCCACGCTTGCAAACGTCAAACAAATCTCGGAGGACGCAAAGACTTTCATAGGCAAAATGGCGAAATTCAGAATGTTTTGGCTTTACGACGCGCGTTATCAGCCGAACGGCGGTTTTTTTGAATCGGATTTTGGCGTAAAAATAGTTTCAAACAACGGTTTTACATATTATCGCGCCGGCATTGCGGATTTGGGCAATCGCGACAATATGCCGCAAAACGACAGGGATTTTCGCGGAAAACCAAATCAAATTGACGCGCGGCTGGGTTTATATAATAAATGGGCGGATTTGTCTCTGGGCATGATACGCGGAAGCGGCGGCGGAGTGCTTGAGCTGAAGCCCTTTTTCACCGCGGACAACTTTATGCGCGGATTTTCTATTTACGGCGAAGGTACTGATTTTGGCAGAAACCGCGTCATAAATAACCGTATGTTTAACAGGGCGAATATTTCCGCCGGCGCAAAATTGGATTTGACTAAAAACGTTAATATAGGCGCGCGCTATGACGATATGCTTGAAACCGGCACGTTCCAAATCACCGGTTCCGTTAATTTTGAAGATAAAGAACTTGCCTCTCTGCTCGGCCTTGCGACATTGGCGAAGTAAAATATGTATAATTTATTTAGCTTGCGCTACAGGATACGATTATACTTTTAAATTAAATATTTAAATTTTTATGAAAGCAATAATAGGATAATAAGTTGCAAAGACTTATTGAATTCTCTAAAGGGTATCGTAAAACGGACGGCGGAAGATTTTTGCAACTAAATTACTTTTTAGGAGGAACGCTTGTAATAATGTAAGCCAAAAATAATAAATTCGTCATGCTGAGCTAGTTTCAGCATCTGTAGTAATAAAAGGCAGATCCTGAAATGGGCTTGCCCCGTAAGGTTTTAATACGGGGTTCATGGTGACAGAAGAGTAAAAAATAACCAGCTTATAAAAAATTTGTTCGTTTTTGGGTGTTCCGTGAAAACGGAACAAGCTTTTGAGATATCAAAAGCACGAAGCAAATCCAAAAACAGCTCGTTATCAGGCACAAAGTATTAAGGGTAGCTCCTTTAGTATTTTGTGCTGAATGTTTCCCGTCTATAAAAGGCGGGAAACTACGGCTGTTATATACTGGGTTATCCATATGGCTCAAATATAACGGCCGTTTTTTATTGGCCAAAAAGCAGTTATTTTCTCTCTTTCGTAAAGAGAGAAGGAGACTTAAGGACGAAAGTCCTTAAGTAGGAAGAGAGATTTAATATAAGCCGTTTTGTAGCTGGTATTAAATCCCTCGTCGCTAAAGCGGCACTCCCTTTACAAAAGGGAGAAAAAGACAAAAGAGGTGAATATGAAAAAAATGAAAGGCTTCACGTTAATTGAACTTCTCGTAGTAGTAATAATCATAGGCATTCTTGCCGCAATTGCGCTGCCAAAATATAATTATTTTGCTACAAAAACAAAGCTTACAAATATACTGCAGCAATACGGCTCATTAAACACTGCCGTAAAACTGTATTGGCTTACAAATGAAAAGATTCCGAATTCATTTGATTTGTTGGATACGACTTTTCCAAACTGCGACATTAAAACTGAAACACAGTATGCGGGAGGGCCTAATATAAACTGCAAAATTCGCGGTATAGATTTTGTTTTTAGAATTATGCCTAATAGAACTCAAGTTCTTCTCGGCGTTGGCCACATATCTTCATGGAATTCCTATATGCATATAGAAACGCCTTTCAGCACTTGGAAACCGTATTGCCATGCGCAGTATGTCTCGGGCGCAGGGCAGGAAAATGCAAAAAAGTTCTGCCTAGACAGCGGGCTTGAGGTAAAGTAATATTATAAGTTTTATCTCTTGCGGCAGTACGCGCAAAATTTGCAAATATTGAATTAAACTCGAGTTTTTTGCCGGCGTTTTTACGCCAGTATTTCGCCCGACGTTATTAACAATTTTTTGGCTCAGTTTGACAATAAAAACTTCGCGATTGTCATTAACGGCGGGACTACTAATTGAATAATAAAAAACCCCGCCGTAAAGCGGGGTTTAAACTTATTTCTAAACGAATTAACGTTTGGAGAATTGGAAACGTCTTCTCGCTTTAGGTTGGCCCGGTTTCTTTCTTTCCACCATTCTCGGGTCCCTTGTTAAAAAGCCGGCTTTTTTCATGACCTTTTTATTATCATCGCTTAAAGCCGCAACCGCTCGTGCAATAGCATGGCGTATTGCGCCGGCCTGCGCGGCAATGCCGCCGCCCCGCACTTTAATTATAACGTCAGAGTTTTTTACAGCCTTGATTTCTTTCAAAGCCGCTAGAACGGTATCTTGATGTCTGGGACTGCCGCGGAAATATTCTTCCGACGGCTTTTCGTTAATTATAATTTTGCCGGAACCTTTTTTCAACTCGGCCTGAGCGATGGACGTTTTTCTTCTTCCGGTTTTAATTTGCTTAATTTCTGCCATAAATTATTCCACCCTTATTTTTTAAACCTGTCTGCAAAAGAATGTTCCGCTCCGTTAAATATGCGAAGGCGTTTCATTCTTTTAGCGCGGAGCTTATTATTGTCCAACATACGGAAAACGGCGTATTCTATGACTTTAGCGGGATTATTTTCCATTTGTCTTTTGAAGGGAACTTCTTTAGCGCCCTTGGCATATCCGGAATGGGAGAAATAAACTTTGTCTTCAGCCTTATTGCCGGTTACTTTAATCTGGCTTGCATTGGTAACAACCACGAAATCACCGCAGTCGATATGAGGAGTGAAAAATCGTTTATGTTTGCCCATAAGCCATACGGCCAGCTGGGTGGAAAGCCTGCCCAGCGTTTTGCCGGCGGCATCAACGTGATGCCATTTTCTTGATGCTTGCGCTTCCTGTACGGAAGGCAGATATGTTTTGCTCATTTTATACCTTGTGCTTCTGTTATTATAGGATTTGACTCGGGTCCTATATTTATATCTTTACTTAAAAATGCGGCTGTGCGGGCCGCAAAAAAACCGCTAAGAAATTATTGTTTTTTAGAAAGTTTGAGATGGATTTTAAACTTTCCGTTGCGAGGAATACTGTAAAAGGCCGGAGGCCGAGGTATCCGAGCATAAGGAAAAACTAAAATACGTCCAAAATTTCTAAAAAAATGGTGGTTGGGATAGGATTCGAACCTATGTAGGGCACGCCCGACGGTTTTACAGACCGTTGCTTTTGACCGCTCAGCCACCCAACCTTTTTACAGCGTCTTTTTGGCGAATTTTAATTATTTTTTTACTTCGGGTACTTCTCGGCCTGCGGCCGATGCTCGCGCTATCTGCTCCTAGTAAATAAAGAATTAAAATTTACTCAAAAATACTTGCAAAATAAACTTCTATAAACTTTTCAAAAATCAGAAAATACAACGCCGCTTAAAATTGCCTTAAGCGGCTGATAAATAATTATAGCAAAATTCAACAATCAACGGCAAATTTTATTAACCGAGTATTTTTATTTTATATGAATAAACATCGGATTTATTACGTTTGGCAATAATTGCGAGATGCCGTCAATTACGAACTGCACGGCTATTGCGCAAAGGAGCAAACCCATTGTTCTTGACACTATTTGCATGCCGTTTCGGCCTAGTATCTTAGCAATCCAGCGGGACATATAAAGCACCGCCGCAATAAGCGCGCAAATACATGCTAAAGCAAATATCATAAATATATGAGTTATCAAATTTGGAGCTTTTTGGGAAAATAAAATAACGGTCGCTATAGAACCCGGTCCTACGAATATAGGAGTTACGACAGGCACTATTATACTGCTGATTTTTTTTGTGGCCTCTTGAAAAGGATTGGCCACAACTACGGTTTTTTCAAGGCCGGTATCGTCAAATTTAGGCTTGCCGTTCAGCATTCGTATGCCTATCATCATTATCAATATGCCGCCGGCTATTCTAAATGCGGGTATGGTGATGCCAAACGCTTTTAAAAACGGTTGTCCTACTATATAAAAAAAAGCGGATATGACAAAAAGAGCAACCCCCATAAGTTTGGCGATATTTTTCTGCACTTCGTTAGGGTCGTCGTTTACATGTTCTAAAAATATCGGGACATTGCCAATAGGGTTCAAAATAGCCAAAACGGCTATAAAAAAACTAAATACAAGGCTGAAATCTACGGACATTTATTCTCCTATTACCCCTGCCGGAGGATACGCGGAATATTATATAAAAAATGGGCAGTACAGGGTTCGAACCTGTGGCCTTCCGCGTGTGAGGCGGACGCGCTACCGCTGCGCCAACTGCCCGTTAATAATACCTTTTTAAATTTTATCATATTTGACGATAGAACAGATATCGTTTTGGTCATTTGGCTTAGGAGAACTTTTGTTGATATTATTAAGACTTCCAATGCAATTTATTATTAAAACTCGTAGCGGCTCCAGCTGGTGTCCTCAGGCAGAAAGTCATCGTCTTCGCCGGTAATGATTTTACAAATATCGTTGCGCGCTTCGTTATTTTTAGGCGCGACGCAATAATCTTTATTTGTGTAAGGCTCTTCTCTGCGGATAAAACTATAAATTAAAGTATATTTGCCGGTTCTGCGAAACGTTACTTTTTTTAATTTATCTTCTCTAAAAACGCATACAAATTCTTTGGGGCATTTCCATTCTATGTCAAGCTGGTCTTTTGAATCCGGGTATTCGCCGTGAATAAGATAATATCTTTCCGCAGATAATTTTATCGCTTTGCCAAGCGACATTACTTTTACGGCGTAAACTTTTTCTATAATATTTTCATATTTGGGCAGCAGTATGGCAAGCAAAATACTTATTATCAAAATTACAACCAATAGTTCTATTAAAGAAAAACCTTTTTCTTTCATATATTTTCCCGATACTGGCAGGATTTATAGTTGAAGGCCAAAGGTGTCTTATAAAAGTATTATGCAAATCTATTAAGTGTCGGCTAAGGAGAACATATATCAACGTCGCCAAAAATTTCACAAAGTTCTGTGCCGTCGTCTCCTGACAGAGATTTGCAACAAACTTCGCTTGTGCTATGTTTTCTCTCTAAAGAATATTTTCCGGTTGCTCTCGTCGCGGTCACTTTACCCGCAGCGTCCGTAGTACCGCTAAGCACAAAATTAAAAGCCTTGTTGCTATAAGTGGTGGCGCTTGAGTTTGTAAGGTCAAGATCCAAGTCGGAAAAATCCTCAGTATACGCTTCGTTTATTGCAAAGTATCTTTCTTCGGCTTTTCCTATCGCGGCAAGAATATTCAAAGCTTCAACTCCTCTTTGCTGCTCCGTTACTTTCATATATTGCGGCACCGCAAATGCCGTTAAAATAGCTATTAATATAACCACCACCATTATTTCCATCATAGTAAAGCCTTTATTGTTTTTTGTCATAAAAACTCCTCTCTGTTAAAAATACTCTTTTCAATAATCGTACAATAATTTTAAATAACAAACAAGGCAATAATTTTATAAAATATCTTTATAGGCAGTTTATTCAATTAAGGAGATATCAAAATGTCAAATATGAGAAAATACGTCGCCGAATGTTTCGGCACGATGTTTTTAGTTTTTATGGGCTGCGGCAGCGCAAAAATCGCGGGACTTGAAGTCGGCTATTTGGGCATTGCTTTTGCTTTCGGCTTAACGGTGATGACGATGGTATATGCGATAGGCCCAATCACCGGATGTCATATAAATCCGGCAATAACTATTGCAATGCGGTTTAATAAAAAAATTAAAACCGAAGAGGCGCTCGGATATATCGCCGCCCAATTATTAGGCGCTGTTTTAGGCGCGGCTTTGCTTTATGCCGTTTTATCGGGAGGCTTATCTTATTCTATAGGAGTTGACGGTTTGGGGCAGAACGGCTACGGCCTTGCTTCTCCGTCCGGATATAATTTGTGCGCCGCTTTTCTCGCGGAGTTTTTGCTTACCGCTTTATTCTTATTTGTAATTTGCGGAGCCACTTCAGAGAAAGCTCCCGCCGGTTTTGCAGGCATAGCTATCGGCTTATGTCTTACGCTGATACATATAGTCGGCATTCCCGTAACGGGAGTTTCGGTTAATCCCGCAAGGTCTTTTGGGCCGGCAATAATGACATGTATCGGCGGAGACTGCACCGCGTTGAGCCAGCTGTGGCTGTTTATCGTTGCGCCTGTTCTGGGAGGTTTGTTTGGAATGTACGCCTATAAATTTATAACATGCCAGTGCGCAGCCGACGGTAAAAAATCAAAATAAAACAAAATTCATGTTTTTCGAAATTCCTCATGCATTAGCATGGGGAATTTTTTATCTAAAAAATTTCTTGGCGGCTTCTTACCCCTATCTTATTTCAATATATATAATGAAATAAATTTTAATAAAAAATAAAAGTAAAAAATTTATAAATTGGATGAAGACCTATTTTAGTTCGCGCTGTTTTACGAAATAGTTGCCCAATAAAATGATAAAATGATAAATAGCCGAAAAGGAGGAATTTTATGGCAGAGTTTTCTTTTGATGTAGTATCAAAAGTAGATTTAAATATTATTGAAGAAGCGATTAATATAGCAAAAAAAGAAGTCGCAAACAGATATGATTTTAAGGATTCAAACCCCGATATCTTGCTTATGCAAAAGGAAAATATTATAAAACTTACTTGTTCCGACGAGTATAAAATAAAAGCTCTCTACGACGTGCTTTTAACGCGGCTCTCCAAAAGAGGAGTTGCTCTAAAAAATTTCCAACCGCAGAAAATAGAAGCCGGACTTGGAGGCACGGCCAAACAGGATATCAAAATACAACAGGGCATACCGTCGGACAAAGCAAAAGAAATAGTCAAACTTATCAAAGAAAACAAGTTTAAAGCCAACGCGGCCATTCAGGGCGATCAGCTGCGCGTAAGCTCTGCTTCAAAAGACGTTTTGCAGCAAGTTATAGCTTTGCTTAAAAACGGAGATTTCGGGCTGGAATTACAATTTACAAATTACAGATAATAACAACAGGTGATAATATGATAAAGAAATTATTGTTCCCATTTTTTATTCTTGCTTTGGCTGCGCGGGCATTTTCTCAAAATCCCGCCGCCGAATTGGTCTTTTATAAAAACGAAGCCAAAAATACGGATAAAAAATTGCTCTCGGCCGTATCGGATAATCTTCACTTCTGGGCCGCGCGCAATTATTCTTCCTCGAATGCGGACGATGCGTTATTTTTGGCGGGGGATATTGAAATACGCGTTAAAAACTATCCGCGCGCGGCAATTACTTTGCTTCGCCATAAATACGAATTTCCAAAATCTCCAAACAGAGATGCGGCGAAGAACTTACTTTTCTCGGTTGCCGCCAATTTTGATAAGCAGACGCGCGCGGAACTTGAAAAGAAATCGCATTTGAGCGTGCCCGAAAATATTCAAACCGCAGAGCGTTTATCCATATTTCTCAGCGAGGCTGTAAAATTGAATATAAAAAACAGTTTTGACGCGCTGTTTGTCCAGTTTCAGGAATTTTTCGCGCGTTTTCCCGTATATGAAAATAATGATAAGCTGGAACTTATGCTTGGCGATTTATACCGGCAGAATAAGAATTATCAGGCGGCGATAATGCAATATGCGAAGGTGTATGAAATTTATCCTTCCGCAAAATATAAAGCCGCTTCTTTGCGTATGATGGGCGATATTTACGCGGGGGAACTTAAAAATCCCGCAAAAGCGCAGTATTATTACGATACCGTGCTTAAAGATTTTCCAAACTCTGCGGAGCGCGGCATAACTTATCATCATTTGGCCATATTTGCCGATAATAATAAAGATTATGTATCAGCGCTTGATTACATAAACAAAGCGACCGATATTTTTATAAAAGATAATCAAACGCAAAAAGCATACGAAGCCTTGCGTTATAAAGCCGATTTGCAGGAAAAGAAAATAAAAAATTACGCTGCCGCGGCCGAGACTTTAAATAGAACCGCCGCTATGTTTATAAAACAACAAGATAAATATATTGACGCGAAACTTGCCGCGGCCGATATTTACGCAAAAAAACTCAAAGATCCTTACGGACAAATTGCGGCTTACGAAGATATGATTTCAAATTATCCGCAAGACGCCTCTTCGGTGCGAACTATGTTCGAAACGGCGGCTTTGTATGAAAAAATGAATAATACGATTAGAGCCAAAGAGCTTTATCGTCATTTAATTATTGAACATCCGGCCGACTCTCTGGCCGCAAAAGCGCAAAAAAGACTTGAAGCTATTGATAAAGCTCAAGCTGCCGCAGCGGCGGCCAAATAATGGCCGTTTATAAAGTTGCGATGCAATTTTTGCAACCGGCGTAAGCGGCAAAGAATTATACAAAAAAGAAAATCGATATGCTTCTACCGGATATTGATTTTATAGAAAAAATACGATTTAATTATCGACGGAGATTAAAAATGTCCAAAATAGATTTGTTGACGCGCGAACTTATGCTTGAGAGCATTAAACATTATGCAAAAACTAAAATACCTTTCGATTTAATCCGAGAACACGACGCGAAAAACGAATATCCGGCAAATCTTATCAAAGATATGTATAAGCCGGACGTTTTGGGCGTTAATCTTTTGCTGATACCGGAGGAATACGGCGGCTTAGGCGGCGCGACTACTGATATTTATAGGATATGCGAGTCCCTTGCGCGCGTTGATTTGGGCATAGCGACCTCCGTTTTTGCCACGTTTTTAGGAAGCGATCCGCTTTCGGTGGGCGGCACTCCGGAACAGAAAAAATATTGGTTTTCCAGAATGGCAAAAGAAGGTTTGCTAGTCGCTTACGGAGCGACGGAGGCCGACGCGGGAAGCGATCTCGTTTCGTTAAGAACGCGCGCGGAACACGTTATTGAAAACGGCAATCTTGTCGGCTATAAAATTACCGGCAGCAAAATGTGGATTTCTTCGGGCGGCGTTGCCGATCTGTATACGATACTTGCCATAGCGCCGGGCGGCCCCAGTTGGTTCTTAATGGAAAAGGGCGCGCCGGGTTTTACGCATGACCAACATGAAGACAAACACGGCATACGTCTTTCCAATACCGCCGGCCTTTCTTTTGACGAAGCTTTTGTGCCGGCCGAAAATCTTATCGGCGGCGTTGAAGGGCAGGGTTTATTGCAGGCGCAAGCCGTGTTCGGATATACGCGTTTAATGGTGGCTGCTTTCGGGCTCGGCGCCGGCGAAGAAGCAATTGAAACCGCAATAGATTATGCCAATCATCGCGTACAGGCCGCAAGTCCGCTTTCAGAGAAGCAGGGTTATATGCACAAACTCATCACTCCGCATTATATAAAGTTTGAAGCCGCGCGCGCCTTTATAGACGAAACCGCAAAAAAACTCGACGTAAATAATCACGGGCAATCGACGGAGGGCGCCATAGCCAAATATTTCGCTACGGAAGCCGGCAACAAAGCGGCGGAAGACGCCATACAGGCTTTAGGCGGTTTTGGATATACGAAGGAATTCCCTGTGGAAAAGATTAAGCGCGACGTAAAAATTACCTGCATTTACGAAGGCACAAACGAAATTATGGAAATGACCATTTATCGCGGCCGCTGGCAGGAGCATCTCAAAACGCGCGGGACTTTTTATACGGTAATTGCGGACGAAATGGACGCTTTGCATGCAAAAGATATTTCTTTAGGCGCGGATTCTTTGGCACTTGGGCTGCGCGCTTTGGCTTATATACTTGAAGAATGCCGCTTAAACCGGCTGACGCGTCATCAATTTATTACATTTAAACTCGGCGAGCTTATCGCAAACGCCGAGGTTGCGGCTTCTTTTTGCAGAATTCTCGGCGCGGGCAAAATTGCGGAAGGCTGCAGATTTAACATTGAAACGCTAAAGGCCATGTGCCGCGTAAATTCAAAAGAAACGGCCTTAAAAATATCCGAGCAAGGCGCAAAACTTGTTCTTGGAGTTGCGCCCGCAGGAAGCGTGGACGCCGCAAAAATGATTGCAAATACCAATTACGGCGCCTTACAGACGAAATTATCCGGCATTATTGAGGATATGGACACAATATCCGCCAAATTAAGGGAAACTTTTAGGAAATAGTAATAGTAGATACAAATGACGAAACAAATCAAGAGTCTTTTTATTTGTTATGCCGAACCCCGTATTACGCTTTTTAGTCGTCATGCTGAACTAGTTTCAGCATCTGTAGTAATAAAAGGCAGATCCTGAAATAAATTCAGGATGACGAATAGAGAGACCCTGAAACAATCCCGTATTACACCCCCGATAGGAGCATTCGAGGGCAGGCTCTTACGGGACAGGGTTCAGGGTGACGTTAATAAGGCAATGCGACTGGGAATAATTCCGTAAAAAATAATGAGGTAAAATTATGAGAAGTTCATCATACTGGCGGCAGCAGCGTCATATACTCATACTATCAGTACAATTTTTAATTAATAATAAGGAAAAATTATGAACATTATAGTTTGTATAAAACAGGTGCCGGATTCAACAAGGGTCAAGGTTGACCCGAAGACCTCCACGCTGGTGCGCGCCGGCGTGCCGAGTATTCTAAATCCTTACGACCATTTCGCGCTTTCCCAGTCTTTAAAAATTAAAGCCAAAACCGGCGCGTCTATTACCGTTATATCAATGGGGCCGCAGCAAGCGCAAAGCGTTATAAGGCTGGCTTTGGGACTTGGCGCGGATAAAGGCATTTTACTTTCCGACCGCGCTTTTGCCGGTTCGGATACGTGGGCTACTTCTTACGCTTTAGCCGCGGCAATAAAGAAAATAGAAAATTTTGATTTAATTATGTGCGGACAAATGGCCATTGACGGCGACACCGCGCAAACCGGACCCGGCATTGCCTTTCACCTCGGTATTCCTCAAATAACTTTTTGCGACGGAGCCGATGTTGAGGACGGTAAAGTAATAGTAAAAAAGATTATCGACGGCGGCCACCAGATAATGCAGGCCGACCTGCCGGCTTTGGTTACCATGACAATGCCTTTTGATTACGAAGCGCGATATCCTTCGTTTTTAGGAGCGTTTAAAGCTCAGCAGAAGCCGCTTGAAGTTTGGACTGCCGCGCATATAGGAGCGGACCCCAAAAAACTTGGCCTTGAAGGTTCCCCAACGAGAGTTGACAGAATTTTCCCGCCGCCCGCGCGGCCAAAAGGCGAAATTTTCAGCGGCAACGCAACCGAGCTTGCCGATACGCTTATACAAATTCTAAAAAAGGAGAGCGTAATTAAATAAAATTTGCTTGCATATCCGGCAAATATTTTTGTAGTATTATTTCAATAGTTGTCTTTGCGAGGAATGAAGCAACGCGGCAAACCGGCGGCAAAAATTTCCGGATTGCCGCGCCGATAAAAAACTATCGTTTCGTAATGGCAAAAGAAGAAATAAAAAGCAGCGGCGAATAGTAAAGCTGCGGAAAAATTTAGAACGTTTTTGGGTGTTCTGCGATGATTAAAGAAATTTAATAATTGCGGGACAAGCTTTTGAGATATCAAAAGCACATCGTAAATCCAAAAACGGCTCGTTATTAAGCGCAAAATATGCGGATTAATTACCCGTGTATTTTGCGCTGAATGTTTCCCGCCTTTTGGCGGGAAACTACGGCCGTTATATATTGGGTTATTACGATGGCTCAAATATAATGGCCGTTTTTGTTTGTAAAAAACAAAAATAACGAGGTATAAAGTATGAAAAACATAAAAGGCTTCACGCTAATAGAATTGTTAGTCGTAGTTTTAATTATCGGCATTCTTGCCGCCATTGCTTTGCCGCAATACCAAAAAGCTGTTCAAAAATCCCGCGCGTACACGGCAGTGCAAAACGTGAAAGCCTTGGCCGAAGCCAACCGCATGCATAAGCTTATTACCGGAAACTATACCACGAATATTGACGAGCTGGACATAACCTTAAAAAACGATAAGTATTTCAATTATGCAATAGCTAATGATGTCGTAATGCATATAGGAGCCGGTTCAAGTAATCCGGCGTATCAAATCATATATTTCGCCGAATGGCCAAGTTTCCCGCAATATCAAAACAAAATACTTTGCAGAGCCGTGAAAAATTCTTCCGGAGTCAAAATATGCCAGAACATAGGACGGGATTTCGGCGATTATGCTTATAGCAATAATAAGGTTGTCTCGTTTTTAGACTAAAACATGCCGATTTAGCGCAAAACTTTTGGTAGTTTTTACTTTGCCGTACTCTTTTTCTGGGTATTGCTAAAAAAATATGGGAGTGCTAAACAGCATACATAGAACGCATTAATTTTCTTAGTTTTCAAATGTTTTCGCTATACAAATATAATCTTACATAATCTTAAACGTAAGAATTTATTGTTTTTATGCTGTTTAGCAATACCTTTTACATTAAGTTGGTCTTGTTGCACAATTA
>JAIRMX010000085.1 GCA_031258375.1 Elusimicrobiota bacterium
ATGAACGAGCCGCCCGGCGCGCGCGCAAAAGTTGCGCTGACGGCTTTGACTCAGGCGGAATATTTCCGAGATCAAAAAAGCCAGGACGTGCTTTTATTTTTGGATAATATTTTCCGCTACGTTTTGGCAAACTCGGAAGTTTCGGCATTGCTCGGACGCATGCCTTCGGCCGTCGGATATCAGCCCACTTTAAATACGGAAATAGGCTCGCTGCAGGAGAGGATTACTTCGACGAAAAAAGGTTCCATTACTTCCATTCAAGCCGTTTATGTTCCCGCAGACGATTTGACAGATCCGGGCGTAGCTTCCACTTTTACGCATTTGGACGCGACTACGGTTCTTTCCCGTCAGCAGGCAAGCCTCGGGCTTTATCCCGCGGTGGACCCGCTGGATTCGGCCTCCCGCATTTTAGACGCTCGCATTATCGGCAAAGAGCATTACGACACCGCGCAGAACGTTCGTAAAATTTTACAAAAATATAAAGACTTGCAGGATATAATAGCAATATTGGGTATGGACGAACTCAGCGACGAAGATAAAACGACCGTATCGCGCGCGCGTAAAGTGCAAAAATTCCTCTCGCAGCCGTTTTTCGTGGCCGAAAAATTTACCGGCATTGACGGTCGTTATGTTAAAATTGAAGATACTATAAAAGGGTTTAAAGGCATTATTGCCGGCGAGTACGATTATATTCCGGAGCAAGCCTTTTTTAACTGCGGCGGTATATCGGACGTTTTTGCAAATTACGAAAAAATGCAGGCAAAAGAAGAAGTTAAAACGTGAAAATCCTAAAGATGTTTTCTACTTTTAGTAAAGGGAATGTCGCTTTGGCGACGAGGAGTTAAATTAAGCTGTAAAATAAAAATTGTTTTAAAGATTATTTTGGAACCATACTTTTTAGAGTATGGAGTGTTTCAAAGAGAATATCTTTGAAATCCTTACGAGGCCAGAATAATCACTTGCTTTTGGCCTGTCTCACAAAGACAGGCTAAGGCGGTGGTTATTATGATACTCTCGTAAGGGTCATAGGAACTTACCGCCTGTTTTATTGGCCAAAAAAAGCTGACATTAAAGGCGTCATTCCCTCAACGCTGTTGGGAGGGAATCTACATCAAAAATAATGAGGTAATAATTATGTTAAATAAAAAAGGCTTCACGCTGATTGAATTGTTGGTTGTGGTTTTAATCATCGGCATTCTCGCCGCTATTGCTTTACCCAAATATCAAGTTGCTGTTGCAAAAGCACGGGCAACCGAGGCGCTTGTTAATTTGAAGGCCGTAAAATACTCTGCGGAAAGATATTTTCTTGTACACGGCAATTATCCGGTTTCCATAAACGACCTTGATGTGGACATACCCGGTACAATTTCGCAGAAAACGTTCTCCAGCAATGGCGGCGGTTTCGGTTTAGTATCGGCAGCAGACGGCTGCGTAACCACAAAAAATAATTTTTCTATTTGTATTAATTCCAGTAATCCCGTTCGTCCTAATGATACTGTTTACAGCGGTTGGTTTGCGGTAGATAACAAATCCGGTTTAACAATAGCTTTCGCAACAAATAATAACAAATCAGAATGCTTGCGAGACGGTAGTGCTGGTGGCCGTGCTAGCGCTAGCGATACTGCCGGTAGAGAATTTGTTGGTAAAGTATGCGCTGCGCTGGGCTATCCCGGAACGCCGAAAGCGTGGTGTTATGTTGGAAATATGTTTTGTTATCAATAATAAAATACTGGACGCCGCAAGATGCGAAAAAGGATAAGGTGCCGCCGACTGATATCTCCGCCTCTTTGCATATCCTTTTCTTCTCTTCCTTACTTAATATCATCACTTTTTTCATGCGATTATCCTCTTTTTAATTTCATTACATCACACTTACCTCCTCTTCTCGAGAGTCGCCTCAAGGACGCACGGAACATTACATAGACAACAAAATGTGTAAATGGTATTATTTTGAAAGAGGATACGTTAAATAAAAATTCATGTATCCAAAGTGAAATCTATGACGCAGAAAAAATTAAGATTACAAATTATTACCCCGCAAAGACCGGTTTTGGACAAAAAAGTAGATTTTGTCGCATTGCCGGCCTATAACGGGGAAATGGGAGTTTTGCCCGGACATACTCAATACGTCGCAAAACTTAATTACGGCGTACTGCGCTATAAATCCGACGGACGGGAAGAAACTTTTGCGGTTATGGGCGGTATTGCCGAAATCGAGCATGATAACGTTTCCGTCTTTGCCGAAGACGCCGCTCTTGAAAATGAAATCGACGTAGAGGAACAAAAGCAAAAACTCGCTAAAGCAAAAGCTTCTCTCTCCGCTCGCGATAATGAAGTTGATATAGAGCTTGCCGAAATGGAAATCAAAAAAGCTTTATTGCTGCTCAAAGTAAAGTCCCGCGGCCCGAAGTTTTAAAAAATTGTATTGTATGCTATTGCAAAATCATCGGAGCTGAAATTCTTGAGATATATTCCTCGCCTCCAACCGTTCTGCATAATTTTATATATCGTTTCTTTTTAAATATTCCCAACTAATTTTAGGGCTCATTTGGCTTAACGTTCCGGCTGTTTGCGACATAAAGAAACCAGTAGGGTTATCTGGAAGACCTATCGAACGGAAGACCAAACTCGCCCGAAGCATATACAGACCTGTTATACGCCGTTGTGCCGTACCCCATTATTTTATTTATTTTTTTCCATAATTTTATTCGCTAATTTATATACTTGAATTATGTCTTTTGTTTCTAATTTC
>JAIRMX010000106.1 GCA_031258375.1 Elusimicrobiota bacterium
GAAAAGCAATTTAGGAAGATTTTTACAAGATATGACAAGCTGGACATAATTTTTATAAGTTTTGTGTATTTTGCCTTTAGTATGATTTTGTTGCGCTAGTGTCAACACCCCCTAATTAATTTATACTTTAAAACGGAGAGGGAGGGATTCGAACCCTCGATACCCTTTTGGAGTATACAGTCTTTCCAGGACTGCGCCTTCAACCGCTCGGCCACCTCTCCATAAAAATAAAGGCATCGGCAATACATCGCCGATATATAATTATATCAAATATAATTCGCAAGCATACGCGCGCTAAGCCGCAGGATTAAAACGCTTTATGCTCGCGCCAAGCGCGGAAAGCTTTTTTTCCATATTTTCATAACCGCGGTCTATGTGATAAATGCGCTCGACTTCACTTTTGCCTTTTGCGCAAAGTCCGGCTATAACCAAAGCCGCGCCGCCTCGCAAATCTGAAGCCATTACCACGGCGGGACCGAAATTTTTTACGCCGATTATTTGTGCGGTATTTCTGTCTATAACGATATTTGCGCCCATACGAATAAGTTCCGGCGCGTGCATAAAACGGTTTTCAAAAATATCTTCGCTTACATCGGCTGAACCCGCGCAAAGACACATTAAAGACATCCAAGGAGCCTGTAAATCAGTTGCAAAACCGGGAAACGGAGCCGTTTTTATATTAACCGGATTGATTTTTTTGGAGCGGCAGCAAATGCGAACGCTGCTTTCGTCAATTTCAACGTTAAAACCCGCGTCGCGTAAATAGTCGAGCAGAATTTCGTTATGCTCGGGCGCGCAATTATTCAACAATACGTCGCCGCGCGTGGCCGCAGCCGCCAAAATATACGTGCCGGTTTCTATTCTATCGGCTATAACGGTATGATTCATACCGCCAAGCTTTGCGCGGCCTTTAATAATTATGCGGCCTTTTTCGTCAATAATAATATCTGCGCCCATAGAACGCAGAGCTTTGATAACGTCTTCCACCTCAGGCTCGCGCGCGACGTTCTCCAAAACGGTTGTACCGTTTATAAGAGAGGCGCACATCATAAGGTTCAAAGTCGCTCCGACGCTTGGAAAACTTAAAATAATTTTGGCAGGTTTTAAATTTTTCGCTTTTACCACGATGTTGCCTTTTTCCATGCTGATTTTCACGCCGAATTTTTCAAAACCTTTAATGTGTATATCGACGGGGCGCACGCCTATTGCGCAGCCGCCGGGCAAAGGGATTACGGCCTTTTTAAATCTTGCAAGCAGCGGGCCGGCAACCCAAAAACTAGCCCTCATTTGTTTCACCAAATCGTGGGAAACCGCAGTTTTAAGTTTGCGTTTGGCGCGCACGGTTACGACTCCGTTATTATAATTTACATTTTTGCCGAGCTCTTTTAGAATTTCTATCGTAGTTCTTATATCGCGCAAATCCGGCACGCGGCTTACAACGCAAGGCTCGTCGGTAAGCAATGTCGCCATAAGAATAGGAAGAGAGGCGTTTTTTGAACCGCTTATTTCCACAACGCCTTTTAATTTACGTCCGCCTTTAATTATAAATTTGTCCATTTGTTAAATTTTATCAAATTAATAGAGCTATCTTTAATTTTATTTGTTGAATTTTGAATTATCTTTTTTGTTCCAGCAACCATATTATTTTTTGGAAATTCTTTTCTTTCGCCAAGTCAAGCGCGGTCTTGCCGGCATAATTGCGCATATCCGCATTAAGCGCATTTTGCTCAAGTAATAATTTTACAACTTCGCAATTATTATTCCAGCAGCACACAAATCAATCCATGCACCGTGTGCTTAATAACGAGCTGTTTTCAGATTCTATAAGTGCCTTTGATATCTCAAAAGCTTGTTTTGCTCTCGCAAAACATCCAAAAACGTTTTAAAATAATTTTTAAACTAAAATACAACCGTTTTATTACTTTTTGACGATACTTTGTTTTAGCAAAAATATTTATATTTTAACAAATTTTATCCTAAACTGCTTTATAAATATCCTCAAAACCCATCGCTCGCGAAGCTTTTATAAGAACCGTTCCCCCCGCCGCGCAAGCACGTTTAAGCGGTTGTATCAGATTTTTCTTATCTATATAATATTCTGCCATTACGACTGGGTTTTTGCATAAAATATCGTAAGCGGCTTTCATATTCTCGCCGGATAAAAAAACTTGTTTTATGCCGCGTTCAAGAATTTTTCGCGCGAGTTCTTCGTGGTAAAACCGCGAGCGTCGGCCAAGCTCGAGCATATCGCCAAGCACCGCAATATGCGGCGCAGGATTTTTTACCAAAATATCCAAAGCGTTTTCCATAGAGGCGGGGTTGGCATTGTAATAATCTAAAATAAATTTTACTCCGCCGCGCGTCTCTTCTTGTAAACGCAAGGGCATAGGTTTATAAGCCGCCAAACCTTCTTTTATCTGCCCGCCCGATAAGCCTAGCTCAAGCGCGGCGGCGGAAGCGGCGGCGGCGTTTAATTTATTATGGCGCTCCAATTTGATTTTCGAGTTAAAAACCGCGTTTTTGTAAGCAAAAGAAAAACTTTCGCTGTTCTCGTCTATAACGAAATCGGCGTTTTTGGAAAAACCAAAAGAAATCGCTTTGCCTTCATATCCATTTTTAAGCCTGCTCAAAAATTCGTTGTCAATATTATAGACCAAAACGCCGGATTTTTTTATTGATTTTATTATTTCGATTTTTGTTTGATAAATCGTTTCCATATCGCCAAAAAACTCCAGATGCGCCGGCGAAATATTGGTTATGACGGCAACGTCCGGCTGTGCAAGCGAAGCAATTTCGTCAATATCTCCTTTTTTGGAAGCCCCCAGCTCAAAAACACCGTAAACATCGTCGGGCATAATTTCAAGCAGAGAAAACGGAAGCCCTATTTGATTATTCAAATTGCCGATATTTGCCGCCGTTTTCCCGGCGGAAGACATTATCGCGTAAAGCATTTGTTTAGCGGTGCTTTTGCCGTTAGAGCCTGTTATTGCGGCGATTTTTAT
>JAIRMX010000118.1 GCA_031258375.1 Elusimicrobiota bacterium
ATATTAAACATAAACATATTTTACTAAAAAATAACATATTTGGTATGTATCCTCTTAGTAAACGCCGCATTCTCACTGTTCAGACGACTTATTTTGATTTATAAAAATACTCCGTCTCCAAACGCGCCAAAAGGATTTTTCAGCATGTAAAGCCTTAGGCGCAATGAATACTTATCCGCATTTTAGCGGTTCGGTGTGGCGGAGATATCAACTAAATATTAACAAATAAAACGGATAATATAATTGTCAAAAATAATAAATTTTTGTTTCTCTATCTTGATAAACTGGGTCCAGTCGCCCGCCTAAAGCTTCGCATATTTTATAACGAATCTCATTATTGGCCACACAAGAGAGACCTCTGTTTGTATTCAACATATAATAAATACCGGGAACTCTACCGTTATTAATGAAGTAAAAATTTACGTTTAGCACATCAACGCCATTACCAGAATAAGTATCAATGCTCCCTATAACTTTACCGTTAGAAATTTGCGGTGGCGGACCTTCCAAGATTTCGGCGTTTGGAAAAGTAAAATCCAAGCTGGCCCAATTATTTGCTAATTCGCCGTGAATAAGTTCGTATTCAAGCTGCGCTCGGGCAGCTTCTTTAGTCAAAAAAAGCAATTCTTGAGCTTTAACTTTAGCAACAACTAGTTGATATTGCGGCAGGGCTATCGCGGCAAGAATGCCGATGATTAATACGGCAACAAGCATTTCAATCAAGGTGAATGCTTTTTTGTTTCTCATAATTTTACTCCTTTGTTTTAATTTAACTTCAAAGTTTTTTGCCACCAAATAAAAAAGGCGACAATATATTAATGGCATTCCACTGACATTAATAATCGCCGCCATCTCTGCTCCGTACGGAGCAGAGATAAAGCAAACGATTATTTGAGGAGTGGAATGCGTTATACAGAAATAAATCCGTATAACTCAGCGCAGACTTTCTCTACGCGTCCAACAAATAATCTTTTAAAACAATTTTTACAAGCCGGTTTTGTTTGGCTTATTTTATAACTTCTGGCACATCGTCTATTAGTTTTTGCTTGTCCGGAAGCACCGTCGCATATTTTGAAGCAAAAACTTTATTTTTAAATCCGGTCAGAATATATTGCGTAGTTATCTCGTCTTTTTCCGCGCATAAAATAATGCCTATTGGCGGGTTGTCCGTTTTGTCATTCACTTCCGTCTTGTAATAGTTTAAATATGTGTTTAACTGTCCGGCATCGGCTATGCTTAACTTCCTCGTTTTCAATTCTATCAAAATATAACAATGCAAAATTTTATTATAGAAAACCATATCTACATAATAGTGCGCGTTATTTATAGTTATGCGTTGTTGCGAGCCTACAAACATAAACCCTTTTCCGAGCTCCAATAAAAAACGCTCTATGTGTTTGATTAGTTTTCTTTCTAAGTCTTTTTCAAGCAAAGGCTTGTTTTCAGGCACTCCTAAAAATTCAAAAACATAAGGGTCTTTTATCACATCGGACGGGCTTGATATTTCCTGTCCTTTTAACGCTAACTGTAGCACTGTTTTTTTGTTTGTTTTTCCTTTTGACAACAATAATCTTTCATAGAGAGAAGTGTCAATTTGTCGAATAAGCTCGCGTTTAGACCAATTTAAGTTTTTAGTTTCTTTTTCGCAGAAGCTTCTTTTATTTTTATCTTCAATGGTCAAAAGTTCGCAAATATGAGTCCAAGTTAAGTGTCCAGCCAACGGCTGGACACTTGGATATTCAAGATAAAACTTTCGCATATTAAATAAGTTTGAGCGGGAAAATCCCTTTCCGATTTCTTTTGTCAATTGCTTTGAAAGAGCAAGAATTACTTGCCTTGAAGTGTTTGAACCAATACTGTTTTTGCGCTCGCTTTTAACAATTTCTTTGCCGATGCGGGATTTTGCCGTAGCAAAACTAAAAATTACCCCAAAATAGGAAATAAAACCGATACTATAATTATGCCGTTAATATTAAACATAAACATATTTTACTAAAAAAAACGAAAAGAAAACACTGTATCCGCCGTTATTTATCAAAATTAGTATGAGAATTATGATAGCTTTATTTAAAAATGATATAATTTAAATATTAGTACTATATACTAAACATATAGAAAGGGGAAAAAAATATGTACGCAGGTTTTTGGAAACGCTTTATAGCGTATATTATCGACAGTATAATTGTAACAATAATTGGCTGGATACTATTTGCCGTATTAGGCATAATATTAAGCGCAATTCCGGGCGACACGTCTGGAAACAACGCGCTTTCTCTTGCAGCATCAGTAGGAGCAACATTAGTAGGATTCATCATCGGCATACTGCTAAATATAATTTACTTTGCTTTGTTTGAATCCTCGTCGGCTCAAGCGTCGCCGGGCAAAATGGTTTTAGGCATAAAAGTAACGGACATCAACGGTAAAAGGCTGACTTTTTGGCGCGCGGTTGGAAGGACTATCGCAAAATGGGTCTCCAATCTCACTTTTAGTATAGGTTATTTAATGGCGGGTTTTACCAGACGCCGCCAGGCTTTGCACGATATGATAGCAGACTGCCTTGTAATAGACAAAAATGCCGATACTAATAACCTTCAACCTTTGCCGCCAACGCCAGTGTGGCAAATTGTGTTGATTATTTTTGCAGTCTGTATTTTACCCATAATACTGGGTATTCTTACCGCAATTGCGCTGCCGCAATACTTTAGGGCTGTTGAGAAAAGCCGCTCTGTTGAAGCTTTGAGCGTTATGAACTCTATTGCAGGCGCTCAAGAAAGGCATAGACTTATAAGCGGCAAATATACGCTTAATTTCGATGATTTAGATCTTGATTTTTCAGGGAGAGGTACGGTAA
>JAIRMX010000127.1 GCA_031258375.1 Elusimicrobiota bacterium
TGTTTTTTTAACTCGCGTTTATGCTCTTTTATTATTACCATTTTGTTATATATAAATTAAAATGCTAAAATTAAAATAGAAATATATATAATGTCTCAAATTATAGAGGATTGTATGAAAAAAATTATAACTTTGCTATCTATGCTTTTTGCTTTCGGCGCAGCGGCGCTAAGCGCGCAAGATTTGGCAAAAGCAAATAAATCTTTTGAAGAAGGCCTTTTCAAACAGGCTGTAACGGAGTACGAGCCGCTGTTAAAATCAAAGGATAAAAACACGAGATACGAAGCGCAGCTTAAAACCGCGCTTTCTTATAATTATGCTTATGAATACGATAATGCGCTCAAAACAATATATTCAATGCCGCAACCTTCAAACAAGCTTTGGAAAGCCCGCTATAATATAGTAAAAGCTAATATATTTATGCAAGCTATTGGTTATCACCCCGCAGAATTAGAAGAATCAAAAACCAACCCGACAAAATTCACGCAAAAACAAAGACAGGCAGTCATAGACAATGCATATAAAACGTTGTGGAATATGCGCGCCGGTCTTGTTGATATGCCCACTGCCGAAAGCATTCGCTACCTGCAAAGATATTACCGCCCCAAAAACGAACTTGTAATAACGCCTACTCTTTTTGATTTTATGATTGAAAGCTGGACATCCGCAAAAACTCAACCGCGCGAAGTTATTTTGCAGGAAGCGTATTCTTTGGGCGGAAAAGACCGCGACGCGGTGCGCGAATATTGGCATATTGCAATGATTTTAACGGGGTTAGACAATAAAAACCCGACTTCAAAAGAAAATATAAAAATCGCTGATATGCTAAGCTCCGTATCCGGCGCAAGCGAGGAAACTTTTGTCAACCCCCTGTTTTTTATAGCAAAAGAAGTCATAGGGCAGGCAAACGCCGCGCTCAACGCCGCGCAAATTTATAAATCCGCAGAAGAGTATGAAAAGTCTATTGATTTGCTTGATTATTGCCTCAAGCTCCAGCTGAATTATTTTACCGATTCCTGCAAAAGGCTAAAAGACGATATCACGCGTGGTCGGCTTGACATAGAGGGCAGAGTGCCTTTTAACGTTGCCCTAAATAAACCGGTAACACTCAAAGTAAGAACGTCGAATATAGAAACCGTTTATATGCATATATATAAACTTACGCCGGAATATTTCGCTAATTCTTACAATGAATCATTTGTTAAATATTTAAAAAATCCTCTTTCGTTCAGCTCGGCGGAAAGAAAACGGCTGGAAAATGAAATAAGTTTAGAAGGCTGGAATATTGTCCCTAATTGGCGAGCGCGCCAAAATATTTTGGATTTACAGCCCGCGCGCACCTTAGTTTTAGCTTTTAAATATCCCAAAAAATATTCTCCCGCTTCCACCGAATTGGAAGTGCCTTTTATGTCAAACGGTTTATACGCGGTAGTTCTTAGTAAAAATAAAAAGCCATCGGAAAATGATCCAATGACAATTCTTAATTTTACTAATATTGCGGGATACGCCACTTCCTTTACAACGACGAATAAATATAATCGCTTAGGCAAAGCATTTAATATTTATCCGCTTGATATAAAAACCGGAGAAATTAAACAAGCCGTTACCGTGCATGCGGGAAATGGACGTTCCGCCAAAAATTACATTGCGCCAAAAACCGGCGCTTTGCGTATTGTTGAATTTGAAAATAACAGGTTAAGCCTGCTTCTGCAAAAAGACGGAAATTATTCCATCATTCCTCACATTGATTCTTCCTCTTCTTCTGAGGAAAAAATATCAATAGTTCTAAATACCGACAGGGCAATTTATCGCCCGGGTCAGGAAGTAAAAGTTAAGGCGAACGTTATAGAACGCAAATTTTTAAATTATATTCCTTACTCCGGCAAAAGCAAATTAAGGCTTACTTTGCATAACGCAAATTGGCAGGAAATAGCTTCTACACAGCTTGCTCTTGACTATATGGGCGGCGCGGATTATACTTTTATTTTACCGCAGGAAGGCATGCTCGGCAATTTTACTATAAATGCGGAAATGTCAACAAACCGATATGTGAATTCTTCCTTGTTAATTTCCGTTGAAGAATACAAACGCCCGGAATTTGAAGTTAATCTCAAACAATTTGAAGGCGTAGCAAGCTATGACAAACCGCTGAATATCGAGGGCAATGCCGTTTATTACAGCGGTATGCCTGCTGCAAAAGCAAAAGTAAACTATACAATCAGCAAAACTTATTTTACGCCGTGGTTTTGCTGGTGGTGGCCGCCTGTACAAAACAGACAGGAAGCCATAGAAGGCGAGACAAAAACGGACAAAGACGGCAATTTCAAAATAACTTTTACGCCCAAAGAAGATAAAGATTTGGCAAAAGAACTGCGCGGAAGGCCGGCGCATTACGGCGTCAACGTTTTTGTTACCGACGAAGGCGGCCGCACAATCAAAACAAATCGTACCTACACGGTCAGCGGGCAGGAATACTTTTTTGCAATAAAGAGCGATAAAGGCTTTTTGCGCGCGGGTACAAAAAATAACGGCGTGCAAGTCAAAATGGTAAATGCCGATGAAAAACCTTTAGCCGGCGCGGCGGCTGCATATGTTTACGGCGCAAAGTTAAAAAATCCACAAGGCGAGCAATCCGCGTTTTACGGCAAAATAATTCCGCCAAATAATATGCCGGATTTGCAGGAAGATAAATTAATCACTTCAATGCAGGTAGATTTTACCGACGACGGCCAAGCTTATAATTTAGTTCTTCCGCAATTAGAAGAAGGATATTATGTGTTGAAACTCATCGCGCGCGATTCCAAAGGCTCGGATAATGAAGGCAAATTTAACTTTATTGTCGTAAACGTAAAGAATCCGAATATCGAACTTCCTAATGCCGTAACCATAGCGGAAAATCCTTCCTATTATGCCGGCGAAAACGCGACAATACTCTTAGGAGCAAACAAAGCGTACGGCCCGAAATTTGTTGAAGTTTACAAAGATAACTTTTTAGTTAAAACCCTCGCGCTTTCAAATAATGCCGGCCCGTCTATACTCGAGCTTCCGGTGCTTGCAAATTATAACGGCGGTTTTAACATAAATTGGTTCAGCGTATATAATTATCAAAATTACGGCGGCAGTTTATCTTTAGCGGTGCCGACGAGAAATAAAAAGCTTGATATAAAAATAAACGCGCCGGCAGCCGTAGAGCCGGGCGCGGAAGTTAAAGCCGATATTGAAATTAAAGACGAGCATGGCGCGCCCGTTTCGGGGCAGGCTTTGATAAGCGTTTACGATAAATCGCTCGACTATTACCGCGAACACAGTTTTAACTTGCCTCAGGTTTATCCGTCAAAAGGATATTCCAATAACTCGATGGAAAATTCTTTTGGGAGCAATGAATTGTTCGGCGGATTGATAATGGCTGATGTTTTAAACAGCCCGCGTTTGGCAGTTAGATCTGCCGGTTTTGGCAGAGCTGCAATGAAAAGCGCGGTGCCAGCTGCTGTTGCCGACGGCGCTTCAAATGAAGGAATTCAGGCAAGTACGCAGTCTTCGGCGGCATCACCGTCAGATTTGCGCCAAAATTTCGCCGAAACGGCTTTCTGGGCGCCTTCGCTGAAAATTACAAACGGCTTATATTCTTTTAATTTTACGGTTCCGCAGCGCATAAGCCAATGGAAGGTGCTTGCCGCGGCTTTTACCAAAGATATGAAAACCGGCAAAACCGGCATTGCTTTTACTACTAAAAAAGATCTGATGATACGCATCGAATCCCCCCGCTTTTTGAGAGAGAACGACAAAATAAATCTAAAAACCATCGTCGCTAACGATACCGATAAGCCGATGAACGCCGAAATCACTTTAACCGCAAAACTAGACGGCGAAAACGCGGAGGAAATTTTAGGTTTAAAAGAAACGAAGCAATCGGCCTTAGTGCCGGCAAAAAAACAAGTCGCGTTAAACTGGCCGCTTAAAGCTCCGCAGGGAAGCGGCGTTTTATCTTTTGCCGCCGTTGCGCGCGCAGGCGCAGAGACCGACGGGGAACTAAAAACTTTCCCGCTTTTGCCTTCAACTCAAAAACTTGCGCGCGGCGTAACGGCTGCTTTAGAAAAAGAAAACACGGATATATCCCTTGAAGATATTTCAAAGGATAAATCCGCCAAACTCGAAGCCGTGCATTTGCAAATAGACCCTTCGCTTTTAATGCCCGTTATAAACGCAATTCCGTTTATTACGTACGGCAATTACGAAACATCAAGCGGCTTAATAAATACATATTTGCCGCTTGCCATAATGAACGGTTTGTACAATAAATATCCAAAAATAAAAGAAGCCGTTTCAAAACTGCCAAAGCGCAAAACTTTAACCCCGCAGTGGCAAGCGGACGAAAATATTTTGATAAAAGACCTTGCCTCAAGCCCTTGGTATACTCTGTCGAAAGGTTATGAAACGAATTGCAAGACCATCGATATTTTCAACCCCGCTCTTGTCAAGAAAACGGAAAAATCCGTATTGGACAAACTTTCCAAATATCAAAATAAAGACGGCGGATTTGCGTGGAAACAAGGCGGCAAAAGCAGCGTTTACATAACTTTGCTCTTGCTTGAGAATATGGCTTCCGCGCGCGGTTTTGGCGTAAAAATACCGGAAAGTTCGGTTAAAAACGCTTTGAAATACATCATAAAAAGCGTTTCCGTAGACACAAAAAATCCGTCTTATGAAAATGTTTCAAGCGCGCTTTATATGGCTTACGTTTTGACTTCTTTCCCTAAAGACTGGCACAATTACGACGTCAAAAACTTGATGGAAACCGCCTCCGAATACGGCAATTATATGACGCCGCTCGGCAAGGCGAACGCGGCCTTAGTCTATCACAGACTTGGCGAAACGCAAAAAGCAAAACAATACTTGGCGCGTTTATTTGACACGGCAAAAGAAGATCCCGCAACCGGTTTATACTGGGCGCCGGAAGAATACGGCTGGCTTTGGTTCAACGACACGCTTTCTTTCCACACAAAAGTAATAAAAGCATTGCTTGAAATTTCGCCGGAAGACGAAAAAACCGCCAAACTCGTAAAATGGCTGATGTTCAGTAAAAAAGCCGCCATGTGGGGTGGCAGCGAAGCTGCGGCAAAAGCCGTTTACGCTCTGCTTGAAGTGCTGCAGAAAAACTCCGCTTTGGAAGGCGGCAAAACTTTCAAAGTTAACTGGGGTCAAGAAGAATATTCTATTGAAACAAAACCTTATGATTTATCTTCCAAAATAACTTTGAGCAAATACGGCGCGCAAGCGACAAAAGATTTCCTTAAAGCGGATATCGAGCGCGGCGTAAGCAACGCTCAACAAAGCAATGCACTGCCGGATTTTGCTTCGCTTTCGGCCTTATACACCACTTCCGCGCCAAAGCAGCCGTCCAAAGGCATTATGAATATTAATAAAGAGTTTTACATAGTAAAAGACAAAACCGTAAAACTATTAAAAAACGGCTCTACAGTCAATGTCGGCGACGAAATTCAGGTGCGCCTTACGATAAATTGCAAAAACCGCTTTGATTATGTTTTAATCGACGACCCTAAACCTGCGGCATTTGAAGCGGACGCTTTGCTTTCGGGCTGGCGTTACGATAAACTCGGCAGATATGAGGAAATAAGGGATAATAAAACCAATTTCTTTATGGACAATTTGCCTAACGGCGCCTATGAACTGACCTATACTTTGCGCCCGACGGCCGCGGGCACTTATAATGTCGGAGCGGCGCAAATGCAAAGCATGTATTCGCCGGAGTTCGCCGCCCATTCAACCGGATTTATTATACATGTAAAATAAAACTTATTTTGATAATTATATAAAAAATTGTTTGCGGTTTTTTAACGCCGCCGCCTGCAACGAGCTTTAATACTAATAAACATTAAATGAGAATATAAACCCCCGACTTAAACAAAAGAGTCGGGGGTATATAGTTTCGGTTTTATAAATTTAACTGCATTTGCATTTATATTTATAGGTATGAGCGGCACGGCCAATAGGTTCACAGACAAGAGTATCCCCCTCCTGACCGGGGCATGGTTTATCGTCATTTAGTGAAAACGAACATGCGCCCGAACATGCCTTCTTAGTACCTCCTTCGGAAAAATCAACGCACATATATGTTTCCTTTTACAGATTTTCTCTACGCAACTGCTCTTATCCCATTCAGCTCAGATCCCGAGAGGCCGTATAAGAATTTGTTTACAGACGAGGATTTGGAGGCATTGCCCATAACGTCCCAAGTCCGAGCGGCGGAAAATTTAAAGAGATTCCAAAACGTTGATCCGTCCCGAGCGGCGCGGATACTGCATTTTTATAAAGAAACCGGCGAGACGGTAAACCCCGCATACATAGACAAACACCTTGACACATACGAAAAAGCCGCGTCCGAACCGACGCAAGAGAATCTGAACAACTTGGCAAAAATAGCGCCAAAGACCACCAAACTTATGGGCGATAAAGTTTATGCGCCGGTTTACAGAGACAAATACAGCGACATGGGCAACTTTGAAAGCATGTTTAATCAAATTGCCGACGGGTGGAAGAAAATACGCGCGCAAAGAGAATTAAGTGCCGTAATCGGCAAAGTAATAGAAGAGGAAAAGCTCGGCGGCGGCACGGGGAAATATGAGCGGCAAATCCAAAAGATAAAAAAGGAAATGGAAAGCATAGGCGAGCCGGCGGGAGGATTTTGGCAGAGGCCGCTAAGAGGGCTAAACGAGTTCGCCGCGCAACAGGTGTTAAGCATATTTGCAAATCCAGGCGTTTTTACCGGCGGCGCTGCCGCGGCCGGAGCGGCCGGCTTTGGCATAGGCACGATTGCGCCCGGAGTCGGCAACGCAATAGGCGGCCTCGGCGGAGCGTTAACGGGCGGCTTTTTAGCGGTGGCGGCCAGCGACAGTTATAAGATGGAACGCAATTTTGCGTACGACGAATACCGCTCTTTAGTATCCAAAGACGGGCAAAGAATAGATATAAATCAAGCGCGGGACATGGCCGAAAGGGTGGGGCTTATCAACGCGGCATTGGAAACCGTAGGCGAAGCGGTTTTGGTGGGCGGAGTATTTAAGCCGGTTGGTAAACTCGGCGCGGCGGTATTAAAGAAAGGGGCGTCCAGTACGGCAAAAGCGGCTAAGGCCTCAACCGCGACTATTGCGGATATTATAGGCACGGGAAGAATAGCAAATATTCTGGCAAAGATACCCGGCGCAAACAGACTTGCGCAGATAATATCAAAAAATCCCTCAAGCTTTACGGGGCTGACGGTAAAAGAAGCATTTAAGCGAGCCGGAGCAAATTATTTAACAACTATGACTACGGAAACGGGACAAGAGTATTTGCAAGAGGTAAGCTCAATAACGGGCGGCGAATTATTAAAACGCGCAAGCGCAGGCGATTTTGAGGAGCAAAGCTTAAAAGAGATTTTGGGCGACGCGGCGGAAGTTATTACGCCTACAATGAGAACCATGTTCTTGCCGGGACTTACGGGAGCGGGAGCGACATATTATAACTTTAGACGGCAAATCCAAAATGCGACCGAACAAAAAGCCGGTTATAATACGATTAAAAATACTTTTGATAATTTAGAATTAACGCAAAGAAGCCCGGAGTACGCAAAGGCGTTCGCCCAACAAGTCAGCGAAAATACCGGCCTTGAGAACGTGTATATAAGCAAAGAGGGGTTTGACAGAATAGCCGCCGAAAATGAAATAACGCCCGAGATGCTGGCGCAGGAGCTGAACCTGACAGACGCCTATGACGAGGCCAAGAATTCAAATAAAATACAAGCAAGCATGGCGGACTGGATTGTAAACAGCAAGGAGGCCGAAAAGAAGTTTGGAAAGGATTTTTCAAAGAAGTTCAGCGACGATATAACGCTTGACCCGCAAGAGTTCAGCGTAAACGAGACTAAACAGTATATAGCCGAAAACGCGCAGGCGGCGCAAGAGAGCGTAAAAGAAGCGATAGCAGCAGGAGAAATAGAGCAAAAGGATTTTAGCGCGGCAAAGAGTTTTGTTAAAAACCAATTAAACCAAGCCTATAAGAGCGAAAATTTTACCGACAGCCAATGGACAAACGCTATCGATAAACAGGCGGACGTAATGGCGGCAATGATAGTGCAGGAAGCGCGAAAACGCAAAGCCGCCGTATCCGATTTTGTTGGCAACATGAATATGCCGACAATAAAGACAAAGTTAAGCCAGCGCCAGCAAAATAACAGAGAGCTTGCGGAGGATATTTATGGGCGGATAAAAGAGGGTTTGGACGCTTTGCAGGACCCCCCCTTGCAAGAAGGAGAACGCGCCGTAGAAAATGCGGCCGGCGCGCAGGGACGGCTGAAAGATTTGCTAGACGGTAATTTATATCAGTTTAAAAAGAAATATCAAAAGTTTACGGGCAAAAGATTAAACGACAGAGACGCGCAGGACGTACATTACTTTTTGTTAAGGCAGGCGGCAGACGAGGGAATAGAAGCGCCGCAGGCGGCATATGCAATGCATAAGCTGAAGGCGGGCGATATACAAAGTTTTAAGACCGAGTTTGAGAATGCGGATTTCAATGAAGGAACGCTTGAGCAGCCGATGCTTGACGGCATTGATATACAAAAGCGCATACCGGTTTTGGATTTGAGTGAAGAAGAATTTGATAATAATACACCAATTGCAGAACAAATAAAAAATAAATTAAATTCTTTAGCCGGGCAGAAATTGACGACCGCAACAGAAAACAGACTTATAGATATTATAGGCTCTGATAGAAAAAAACACTTGCGCAAATCAAGTAGATTCAGATTTTTAAAAAGGAACCCCGATGCAAAAGAAAGACGAGATGTCAATCTATTAAGCATTGACCGTCTAGTAAATAATTCCGTACTGATAGAAATAGCTCCAAATACAAAAACAACAGAAAAGCCAAACGTAGAATTTTATCATTACTTTTATACGCCGATAAGAATAGGTAAAGATACTTATACTATAAGACTTGTCGCCGAGCAAATGAAAGGGGAAACGGGCATTGCGCCAGAAGCCGTACATTTATATGACGTAATAGAAGTGTCCCCCGAGGCCAACCGCCAAAATGGCAGCCTACTCTCAGGGGATACTATAAGTATAGCGGAAATGTTGGCAAATGTCAAGGACGCGGACGGGAATCCTTATATAAGCAAGGATATGTTTTTGCAGAGCACGGCGGATATAACGCAGACGCCGGCGTTTAAGAAGTGGTTTGGGGATTCTAAGGTAGTGGACAGCGAGGGAAGGCCGCTGGTCGTTTATCATAATACCACCAAAAGTTTTAATAAATTTGACTTATCAAAAGCAAGACAAAACAGCGATATCCCGGCTTTCTTTTTCAGCTCTGAAAAAGGCGAATGGGCGGA
>JAIRMX010000194.1 GCA_031258375.1 Elusimicrobiota bacterium
AGATTTTGAGTTGGCTATCCAATGGTTGGCGGACGCGGGGATTTTATATAAAATTCCGCGAGTTAATTCGCTAAAATCGCCGCTTAAACATTATGAGGACTTAAGCGCGTTTAAAATATTTTTAGTAGATGTCGGTCTTCTCTCGGCTATGAGCAATGTCGAGCCGCGAATTGTTCTGGAAAAGAACGATATTTTTGTTGAATATAAAGGCGCCATGACGGAACAATATGTCGCCCAGCAGCTGATTGCAGGCAAAAATAAACTATATTATTTTAGCAGCGATAACGCGAAGTCGGAAGTTGATTTTTTGATAGAACGCGATGGGGCGGCCGTGCCGGTAGAAGTTAAATCGGCGGAAAATCTTGCAAGCAAAAGTTTGCGATTTATCATAGAAAAATATAATATTGCAAAAGCCGTTAAATTTTCAATTTTGACGGAGAAAAGAAATAAAACCACATATAATTTGCCGTTGTATTTAGCGGCAAATCTTAACGAGTTTTTGTAAAACGGCGGATAAAAGCAAATCAAGCGTTTAACAGCCAGTTAATCGCGTTTATCTGACGGATTCCGTTATGAACGGGTTCTTCGGCGTCCATTGTCAAAAGTATCTTGGGATTTGCGTCTTTAATCGCCTTAAAAGCGGATAATTCCCTTTCCAAAGTAGTCAAATCTCTGACGGAATAAGACACTTGATAATATGTTATAAACCCTTGTTTATCTTTATGAATAAAATCAACTTGTTTATTGCCGGCTTTGCCTATGTAAACTTGTCCGCCGCGGCGTTTTAATTCCAAAAAAACTATATTTTCAAGCAGGTGTCCTAAATCTTGTCCGCTCGGACGGGCAAGTAAAGAGTTTCTTAATCCGGTGTCAACGGCATAAAATTTACTTTGCGTTTTTAACAGACGCTTGCCTTTTGTATCATATCTTTGAGCAGAATAAAAAATGAAGCTTTGGCTTAGAGCCGAGATATATTTTAAAACCGTATGCGTTGATAGTTTTATGCCTTCTTTGCTCATATGTTCTTTTATATTGTTTGCTGAAATTTCGCTCCCGATACTATCAAATAAAAATTTGGTTATGATTTCAAAAGAGTTTTTAGCCGTAAATTTGAATCTCTTCTTTATGTCTTTTTGGATTATGCTTTTATACAAATCTGTATGGTAATCGGCGGTTAAATTGGGGTCTATTTTTTGCAGAGTTATAGCTTGGGGAAACCCGCCGTAATTCAAGAATTTTTGGAACAAAATATCCGTTCTTGATTTATCTTCAAAAAAATTAAGATATTCTGTAAAAGAAAACGGCAAAACGTCTATTTGAATATATCTGCCGGTGAGCAGGGTTGAAAGCTCGCCCGAGAGCATATATGAATTTGAACCGGTTATGTAAATGTCAAAATTATCTCTTAATTGTAAGCTGTCTATTAACTTTTCAAAATTTTTAACCTGTTGTATCTCGTCAAAGAATAGATAATACGGTTTATCCTGAGAGGTTTGTTCTAAAATTTCTTTATGCAACAAGAACCAATCTTCGCAATATTTTGAATTTTGTGCGTCTTCAAAATTATATTGCAATATTTGGTCTGGCGGGACCTTTTCTTTTAGTTCATTTATAAACAGTTTGAACAGAGTAGATTTGCCGGAGCGGCGAACTCCCGCAATAACTTTTATCAGATGTTCGCCTTTAAGCAAGCGTAATTTTTCTAAATAAAACGGCCTTTTTATTAGTTTCATAATTATATTTATAGCATAAAAATATTATTTTTACAAGTTATATGTCAAAATTTTAAAAGAGCTATATCAAGTATTTTTTTGTAATAAATATTAAAGATAGCACAAACTTGTTTTATTTTAATTGTTTGTGCTATTTTAATATTTATAGTGATAATCGGCCGGGCGGGATATATCGGCAACCAACGCACTTCTAAAATTATTATCTTTTGCTATTTTTTGGAAGTATAGTTCTATTTTTTATCGACTTTGTCCCTCTTTTTATAATATAAACTTATGATGATAGAAAGAGAACAATAACCGTTAGAGACGATAAAACTTTAAAACGCGAACTGCGGGCATTTGACAATCTTGATAATTATGAAAAGTTCATTATAACGATGGACACGGAAAGAAATAATCACAATGAAATAATTCAAGTAAACGCCATAGGCTGGCTGCTAAACAAATAATACCCCGCGCCGAGAACAATCAGCTTATTTGCAATAAGACGTAAAATCGGCTGATGCAACCGCCGAAAGTATATAAAATCAAATCCGCCTGCAATTATGTAAATCATAATAATATATTTAGTTTATAACAAAAATGCCGTTAGGATATCTACGGGCATACTCTCACAAATGATACAATATTCCGCTATATAAAAGCGCGCTTGCCGCCATACCAAAGACGGAAAATTTATTTTCTTAAATTTACAAATACTCTGCTCGTTTTTTTAGATAAACCTATAACGAAATTATATAATTTAAATATGGCTATTATTGAATCTTTTTTTAAAAAGATGCGCGGCTCAAGACAGGTATTATTATGGCTGGTCGCATGCGCTTTTTTTATGCAAATGTTGGACGGCACGGTTCTTAATACCGCATTGCCCGTAATAGCGGATAGTCTGGGCGCAAACCCCCTCAAAATGCAGTCCGTCGTGATATCTTATATGCTTACGGTGGCTTTTATTATCCCGTCTTCGGGCTGGCTTGCGGATTACTTTGGCACAAAAAAAATTTTTGTATGCGCCGTATTTATTTTCACTTTCGGATCGCTTTGCTGCGCGTTATCAAACAGTTTATGGCAATTGGTTTTATCTCGTATTGTGCAGGGAATAGGCGGCGCGTTGATGGTGCCTGTGGGCAGGCTCTCCGTGATAAAATCTTTCCCAAAGGCGGAGCTGGTTTCGGCTTTAAGTTTTATCACTATACCGGGGCTTATGGGGCCGCTTTTGGGGCCTTTTGTCGGCGGAGTTATAGTTCAATATTTTTCTTGGCATTGGATTTTTCTGATAAATTTGCCAATAGGCGTAATTTGCGCCTTACTGACGTATTTTTCCATGCCGAAAGTTTCGCCGCTTAAGAGTAAATTTGACTGGTTCGGCTATATTCTTTTTAGCGCGGCGATTATTTTGATATCGCTTTCTCTCGGTAATGTAGAACAGGCGCATATAGGCCGCCGCACTGGATTTTTTATGTTTGCGGCCGGTTTAATTTTTCTTGCCGCCTACGCGAGATTTGCAATTGCAAGGCCGTGGAGTTCTTTATTTAAACCGCGCATGTTTTTTGGAAGAAGCTTCAGCGTGGGCATATTGGCAAATTTATTATTGCGTTTTGGCGGCGGCGCGGTGCCCTTTTTAATGCCGCTTTTATTTCAAACCGCGATGGGCTACTCCCCGTTGAAATCGGGTTTGACAATGCTGCCTTTGGGAATAACGACAATTCTTGCCAAAACTTTTGTGGAAAAAACTTTAAATACCTTCGGGTATCGTAAATTTATGATTTATAATACGCTGATTATAGGCATTATGCTTTCCGCTTTTTCTTTGATAGATTGCAAAACTCCTTATATGCTTATTTTAATTTTTCTTGGAGTTTTTGGCATTTTTAATTCCATGCAGTTTACCGCGCTTAATACCTTAACTCTTATTAACGTTACGAACCGCGATATGAGTCAGGCAAACAGTTTGCTTTCTGCCGTTATGCAGCTTTCAATGAGCATGGGCATTGCGCTTGCCTCGGCCGCTTTGGCGTGGTTTGGCGCGCATACTTCAAAAATCGGTTCGGACGGCATTTTATATTCTTTTCATTCAACGTTTGTATTTATGGGAATATTTACGGCGTGCGGATCCCTTTTGTTTATAAGTTCGTTTTCAAAAGGCATAGTAGACAAGCCAAAAGACATAAAAGGTTAATTCGGGCATAAAAATTTGTCGACGATTTGCCGCGTCTGCAAAGAGGAAATAAACAGCTTAGTCTACGGAAGTTAGCGTCCATGCGCTGTAAATCCCTGTCGTTTCGGTTTTACTAAGGGATTTGCAAAACTCTACTTGTGTCGAGTTATTTGACCAAGCCGAGCAAATAACTCTGCCCAAAGTCGGCAGGCAAATTGGGCTTGCTGCAGAGTCAAAACAAAAACTTAAGGAATCAGAATATCTTTTGCCTAACGGGTAAATATAAACTCTGGAATTAGTAGGGTCAAGAGTTGCCGTGAAGTTTTCTGTCG
>JAIRMX010000056.1 GCA_031258375.1 Elusimicrobiota bacterium
CTGGTGAAACAAGAGCAGAAGGACCGGATCCCAATTGTACCGGGAGAATATGTCGTATTCTGCTGCCAGCCGTATGTAATGACCAATGCCAATGGGAGGAGGACGGGATCAATCCGCCTGGTGGTAATGATGGTGATGAGTGCACTGACGGAGAAACAAGAAATCAATCTTATTGTGATACCACTATATGTAATGACTGGGATGTGATCTGTGCTAAATCAAGCTATGAGTATTGCAGTAATGGCAAATGGGGAAATTTTGTAAAATGTCTTGAATGGGCGGGTGATTGCTGTTGCAATGGTACTATAGAGGTAAAAAGACCAGCAGGAGCAACCTGCGCTAATTACAAAGGCAGGGCTATTCCAGCACTTCTCTCTTGTGCCTGCCCTGCCGATTGGTTTACTGAATAATTAGTGTCTGAAAATTAACTTATAGCCCCCGCTTTTATAAAAAGCGGTGGGCTGTTTTATTTTTTGTTGCAGGTATTGCTTCTGACACTTCGTCATTATAAGGATCTGTAGGCGACGGGACAATCCCCACGCCTTGTCATTAATAGGAGATAGTTTTTTGCAATGAAGCAATCAGTAAAATAAAAGACTGTGCTATTAAACAGTTTTTATTTTACTTGGATTGCTTCGCGCCGACAACAAAACGGTTTTGCGGGAATGCAAAAAACGTTCAATATAAAATCATACAAAAGCCCAATATGTTCCGATATGCCACAGCTTTTGCATAATTGCCAAATATAGTAAAATATATATGTTATGGAAATCAGAAAAACCGATATTTACACCTCTCTGGCCGACAGCGCTTATCGCAGGCCGGAGTCGCCCGCGGCAGTGGCCGCCGGCAAAACGTGGACGTTTCACGAATTGCTTATGAAAGTCGACCGCGCGGCCGATATGTTTTGGCAGCTTGGCGTGCGCAAAAACGATAAAGTCGCCGTAGCTTTGAAAAATTCGATAGAAGTAATCGTAACAAATTACGCCCTTTATAAAATAGGGGCCGTTTGCGTACCCATAAATTTCATGATTTCCAAAGCGGCGGAACTTAAATTTATTTTAGGCGACTGCAAAGTAAAAATAGTCGTTACGCAAGCCGAATATTTGCGCAGTTACGCGGCGGTAAAAGAAGATTTGCCAGATTTGAAATATATTCTTTCTACGGACGATATCCCTTCAAATTGCAAGGAAAACAGCTCTATAAAACTTTTTTGGCCGCTGCTTGAAGAAAGCAAATTTAATAATGAAATGCTGTCTTTAAAAACTACCCCAAACGACATAGCCATGCTTCTTTATACCTCCGGAACAACGGGCAATCCAAAAGGCGTTATTCTTACGCATAACAATATTATTTCAAACGCGCATTCTTGCGTGCTTTCTTTTAAAATAACCGAAGAAGACGCGTTTTTGTGTATTTTGCCTATGTTTCATACTTTCGCGTGGACGACGAGCATAGTGCTGCCTCTTGCTTTGGGCATCAAGGTCGTCCTCGTTGCCAATATCACGCCGGCCTCGTCGTGGCTGCACTTAATGGGACGCGAGAAGGTTACCATCATGGTAGCCGTACCGCAGCTTTTTGGAGTGCTTGCAAAAGAAGCCAAAGGCTTTAAACGGCTTTATCTGCAATATTGGGCTTTTAGAAAAGTCCGCTTCTGCGTCAGCGGAGCCGCTCCTTTAAACCGCGAAGTTCAAAGACATTTTGAAGAGCAGCTGGACGTGCCGCTGCTTGAAGGCTACGGACTTACCGAAACCAGCCCAGTATTAAGCGTAAATACGGAGCATAATAAAAAAGCGGGGTCCGTAGGCATAAATTTGCCGTATGTAAAAATTAAAATACTTGACGACGAAGGCAATGAAATGCCGCGTAACGCCGAGGGTGAAATCTGCGCCAAAGGCGAAAACGTAACGCAGGGCTATTTCAATAATCCCGCGGCTACATCCGAAGTTTTTGATAAAAACGGCTGGTTGCGCACGGGTGATATAGGAATAATCGACGACGAAGGCTTTATATTTATACGCGACCGTAAAAAAGATATGATTATAATAAAAGGTCTAAAAGTTTTTTCCGCTCAGGTGGAAGCCGTTATAAACGAATATCCCGCGATTGAGGAATGCGCGGTAGTCGGAGTGCCGGACGGGCGGGGCGACGAATTTATAAAACTCTATGCCGCAAAAAAGAAAGGCGTTGATTTGGACGAAGCCGATTTTCGCAAATTTCTTAAGACTAAACTCGACAATTATAAACGCCCGCGCGACGTGGAATTTTTAGAAGAATTGCCCAAAAATTCACTTCGCAAAATCCTCAAAAAAGATTTGCGAAAAGACGCGGTGGAAAAATATAAAGCCCGCTCAGCCTCCGCAGCCGTTCCCGCGTCGGCGGAACTTTAATGAAATCTCTTCAGAAAGTCATTTTCGACACAGCCCCTCAAGCTTACTATGTAGGCGGAATTTTGCGCGACGGCATTTTAAAGCGTCCCTCGCGCGATATTGATTTGGCACTGCCGCGCTCTCAGGTAAAAGACGCCGCTTTAAAACTGGCAAAAATTCTAAAAGGTTCGGCTTTTGAAATGGACGCCGATTTTTGCGTGTGGCATATAACGGCCAAAAACGGTTTGCAGATAGATTTATCCGCCATAATCGGCAAAAATATAAAGGAAGATTTAAAACGCAGAGATTTTACCATTAACGCGCTTGCCTGCCCCGTTTCGGCGTTGCCTTCGCTCAAACAAAAATCCGACGGCAAGATTTTATTAACCGCCGCGCTAAATAACATTCTGGATATTAACGACGGAATTAAAGATATAAAAAATAAAATAATACGCGCAAACTCCAAAAACGTTTTTAAAGAAGATTCTCTGCGCTTACTGCGCGCTTACCGCACGGCGGCGGAACTCGGATTTACAATCGATAAAAACACTATTTCGCTAATAAAAAAAGACGCGGCCATGATAAACGACAGCGCGGGCGAAAGAATCCAAGAAGAGCTTAAGCGCATTTTTAAATGTAAAGGTTCGAAGCAAAATCTTGCCGATATGGATAAAAGCGCTTTGCTTGCGGCCATATTTCCGCCTTTGGAAAAACAAAAAAACTGCGCGCGGGTTTATTACGGAAAAGGCGGAGTTTTTGCCCATACTTTGAACGTTGTGGACAGAATGGAATTTTTGCTCGGCGATTTAAAAAAAGTTTTTCCAAAGTATTATAAAAAACTTTTGCCTTTTGCTCAGGACGCCGCGCTTTATAAAACGGCCGCTCTTCTCCACGATATAGCAAAGCCTAAAACCGCCAAAATGCTAAAGGGACGCTTGCGTTTTTTCCATCACGAGGAACGCGGCGCCGAAATGGCGCGGCATCTTTTAAAAAAACTCAGATATTCCTCGTCCGATACTCGCGTTATCTGCAATATGATAAAGTATCACCTGCGTCCGAGCAATCTCTCCAGCAATGAAATAATCACGAGCCGAGGCGTTTATAATTTCTTTAAAGAACTTGGCGAAGCGGCAATTCCTATGCTACTTATGTGTTGGGCCGATTATGCTAGCTATATAACCGTAGCGCAGGCAAAACGGCTTATAAAACAATCATCCAAACCGATAATGACTTTGGAAGAAGGCAAAAAGCGCGGAGCTTTAGGCAAAACTTTGCGTCATATGCAAGTAGTAAATTTTTTGTTTGACAAATATTTTAACGATACCGAAAAAGTTGTTCTTCCGCGCCGATTTATCGACGGCAACGACATTATGTCCGTCTTAAAAATTCCCTCCGGCAAAAAAGTGGGCGAGATTTTAGAAGCCGCCGCCGTTGCCCAAGTAGAGGGGAAAATAGCCGACAGAGAACAGGCTTTGGCGTGGCTGCTTGAAAATAAAAAAATATTTAAGAGTTGATATAATATTTTTCGTTAAATTATCAAATCGCAGTCGTTCATAATTCCGTATAGCAAAAATAACGAATTGCGTGGAATTATATGTTAAGTAAAAATATTTTTCA
>JAIRMX010000071.1 GCA_031258375.1 Elusimicrobiota bacterium
ACGGCAAAATTTCGCCTTTTTCTTTGGATTTGTCTCTTAAGCTCCTTGACGCCGCGCTGCCGGAGCAAAGCGTGGAAATTATTGCGTCCGAGCTTTGCGCGTCCGGCAAATTTACGCCCGCGGATATAATTTCATCTTATCGGAAATTTCACTCGGTTTCGTCAGATCATATCGACGCCGCGAGGCGCACGGTTAATATGTTGCAGTAAAATTCGCTCTAATTTGTTATAATAACTATAGTTTGTTTGCTTAGAGCAGAAGCTCAATGTTGTATTTATTTTGAATAATAGGAATAAAAGAGGAAAAAATGAAATATTGGGCATGGATTGATAATCAGGTTAAAGGTCCTTACGAAAAGGATGAACTTCTTGTTTTACCGGGTTTTACAAACGAGACGCTTATTCAAGAATATATTCCCGAAGGCGGGGAGCAGCAGTGGCTCTGCGCATACAATTTCTTCGATGTTCAGGAAGTTATTACGCAAACTTCGCATAACATTCAGCAGGACTCCTTAGTACAACAACCTTCTCCTGAACCCGAAATATATCAAGAAGATACCGACGCTAAATCAGTCGCCGCCCAGTTTAATACGGTGCAGAAAGAATCTTCTCCGCATGAAAATTTAGAAATAACTTTGCTTGAAAAGCTGGAATATCTTACCAGAGAAATCCATGAATTAAAGCAAGAAATAGTCGCCGTGACCCAAAAAATATTAAAAGATGAAGCCCGCATGTATTCTCAAAATGATAAGGATTTATCTGGAATTGCGCCTGTTTCTTCAAATGAAGAAGTTGTTGAAAGTCATGGGCGAGATGAACTTGTTGCTCCTGTTTTGGAGCCGGCTAAGGATACCGTACACGAAGAACAGGCTGTGGGCGATACTGACGTAGAGCAAAAACGGGAAATTAGCGAAGATAATTTTCTTTCCGATGTGGTTAATATCAATGCGCAGGAAGAATCCAAATTAGAAGAGTCGGAGGAAGTAAAAGCGGAAACTCAAAAAACAAGTTTGGATCCAATTGATTTGACAAAATTCCGCCGAGAATCACAAAATGAACAGCAACAAGCTGTTATAGAGGCACAAGAACAGACTGTCCCGACTTCCGCCGATCAAAATTTAGTAGAAGAAAAATCCTCCGCGGTTTCTGAAATGCCGCAAATTTCTCTTCCTTTGGAAGAGGAACTTCAGGCGGAAGAGTTACAAGCCGAACCGTACGCCGGTGAAAATTTATCAGAATCCGAAAAGGTTGAAACGACGACCGAAGAGGGCGAAGGGGAAAAATATACTGAACATATTGGCGTTGCGGATGTTAAGCTTGAGGAAACTACGCAACATGAAGAAACCGCCGCAGATGCGGATGTTCTTGCCGCCGCTCCCAATAATCGTGAGGATGCGGTTTTAAAAGAGTTTGCCGCTGAAAAAGATATTGAACTGCCGGAGTCTAAACAAAAAGAAGAAGATAATTTTGTTATACTTGAAAACAATGAGGAAGAGCATACGGCAACTTCCTTGGAAGAACTTACCAGCCGCGTTGATGTGGGCAAGGACGTAAATGCAGCTTCCGCGGACGCTCAACTAAAGTCGGTGCAGAGCTTGGAAGATGATAAATTCCTTAAAACTTTTACCACCGGCATAGAAGAAGTTTTTATGGATCAGCCGACTTCGGTTATATCCGACTATATACCGCCTTCAGTATCAGGGAGGCAACCACTGCCCGGAGGAGTCACCGCTGCCGGTGACGAAGGTGCTGGCGGCGAGATACAAGATATAAAAAAGACGGCGGCTACAGTTTCTTTATCTGACGCCGGGAACTTATTAGAACCCAACGCAGTTTTACAAGTTGCAAGTAGAATAAAGCCTACGAACATCAAAACGGTTCCGCTTGTTTCTTCGGGTGAAAGTAATAGCGAGCAAGATATTGATAGGGATGTATTGCCGCAAGTAGATGAAGTTATAGTAGAAGCGCAAGAATCCCCTATATTTGGTATCGTTAAAGTTTTTTTTGGTATTGTCGGCTTGGTTATAACAGCGCTTTTAATAGTCGCTTTGCTTGCATGGATGTCCGTAATACCGGTAAAATATAGTCCGGCTCATAATATATTGTCAAAGATAATGAGTCGCAAAAAAACTATTTCTAGAGATGTTTCCGCTCCTGCGCAACAAACAACCGATGCATATAGTATGTTGGGCAATGAGCATGAAAATACTATAACGACAAACGCTGATACTATGTCCCAACAGATAATAATCAGGGTCAAAAATTATTTGTTGATTGACGGCCTTACTGTTGAAGAAAAGATAAATATTCTTCATCCAACCGTAAAGGATCAAATACAGTGGACTGCGGACGCGGCGGTAGATCCGGATTATTATTCTGTAGCTGCAAAACTTCCTCCAAATAATGCAGGGTACAGTCTTACTTATCGTTTCAGTTATAATATAATGGATCATACGCTTACGCCCACCACTTCGGAAACCAACAATCTTATCAATTCGCCGCAGCCTGCTGTGCGACCTTAATAAATTTATTAAAGCCCTCTATATTACAAAAAGGGGGCTTTTTCATTAACTTGTATTATTAGTAATCTGAAATATTATTCTAAATTTATAGATTGAATTATCTACAAATATAACAATAAATGTTTATACGTATCTCAATGTTCTTTTATTTCAGTGTAAAACAGCGGTGTATAGATAAAAGGATACTGTTTTGTCAGGAAATAAATATTAGCCGCATAAAGCAGCAAGAAAATTAAAATGCAAAGAATTTGTCTTCTCATAAAAATAATATACAATTTTTTTATATAATTTTGTTGCATAAATTACTTGTTTCTCACCGTGCCGTTTAAAATAAAGGGTATAAAGTCCTTTTTGTGTTGCTAATATGAGTGGTTTTTATAGTAACAATACCACTAAAAATAACTGTCTCTTTTTTCCCTCGGCATCCCCTTATGCTTCCAATTGTTTTACCAAACTTTTTTACTTTGCGACTGCCGCAAAAATAACATGATTTTTTCATAAAGTTCAAACCTCTTTGAACTTTACGCTATCATTTATTTACGACGATAAATTTTCAAATTTTAACCCTTTTTAGCAATACTAAAGGGACTTTATACCATTTTAAACCAATACTATGCTCATTTACAATCTGCTCAAAAGTCCAATATGTACTGATGTGCTACTAATATTGACATCTTATATATATTATTATTATCATTAAATTAAGGAGATATTGTTGATGAACGAATTAATTCAAAAAATTTATCAAATAGGTATAGTGCCGGTTGTAGTATTTACCGATATAAAACAGGTTTTGCCTGCCGCCCGCGCGCTTCTGGAAGGAGGCATTGATTGCGCGGAAATAACGTTTAGGACAAACACGGCTGAAGAAGCAATAAAAATTATTTCAAACGAACTGCCGCAAATGCTGGTTGGCGCCGGCACGGTTTTAACGACGGATCAAGTTGATAAAGCGCAAAAAGCCGGCGCGAAATTTATAGTAAGCCCCGGAACAAATCCTAAAATATTAAAACACTGCGTTGATAAGAATATAACCGTTATTGCGGGCTGCTCTAATCCAAGCGATATTGAAATATGTTTGGAATATGGAATTGATACCGTAAAGTTTTTCCCCGCGGAGGCAGCCGGCGGAATAAATATGGTAAAAGCTATGTCGGCTCCGTATACGAACGTTAAATTTATGCCTACGGGAGGTATTGATATAAAAAATTTAAATTCTTACCTTTCTTTTAATAAAGTAATTGCCTGCGGCGGAAGCTGGATGATAAATAAAAACTTGCTTGAAAAAGAGGACTATCAGACCGTTAAACAACTTAGCAAAGAAGCTGTCTCAACAATGCTTGGTTTTGAGTTTAAGCATATGGGCATAAATTCTACCGACGTAAGCGAAACTGAAAAAACCGCCCAAATTTTCTCGAACTTATTTGATTTTGCCAAAAGACAGACGTCCGTGTCTATTTTTACCGCAGATTATCTGGAAATTATGAAGCCGCCTTGGCGCGGCTCTAAAGGGCATATTGCAATAGCTGCAAACAACGTGGACAGAGCGGTTTATTATTTGTCTAAAAAATCCGTTAAGTTTGATGAGGATAGCGCAAAATATGACATAGAGAAAAAGCTGACGTCTATATATCTGGAAGGTGAAATTGGCGGATTTGCTATCCATCTTTGTAAAAAATAAAATTAAGGAATATCTTTATGTCAAAAAAAGTGATAACTTTTGGGGAACTTATGTTAAGGCTTGCGCCAAATGGATATTATCGGTTTTTGCAAGCGGAAACTTACAATGCTACTTACGGCGGCGGCGAAGCGAACGTAGCGGTTTCGCTGGCAAATTTTGGTCTGGATGTGGCTTTTGTAAGCAAGCTTCCTAAACACGAGATAGGGCAGGCCGGGGTTAATTCACTGCGAAAATACGGGGTGGATACTTCTTTCATAACTCGCGGCGGAGACAGGGTAGGTAATATTTTCTTGAAAAGGGCGCAAGTCAGCGGCCTTCAAAAGTTATTTATGATAGAGCGCGATCCGCCGTAGCCGCTGCGGATAAAGAGGATTTTAATTGGGATAAAATTTTTACAGGAGCAACATGGTTTCACTTTACGGGTATCACGCCGGCTTTAAGCGACGAAGCGGCTGGAATTTGTCTTGAAGCATGCAAAAGCGCGAGGCAAAAAGGCATTACCGTCAGCTGCGATTTAAATTACAGAAATAAACTTTGGTCTAAAGAAAAAGCCGGTAAAGTTATGGGAG
>JAIRMX010000111.1 GCA_031258375.1 Elusimicrobiota bacterium
TATTTTACTTCCATTTTCCTCATTCGACGCGATAAAGCAGTGTAATCCTGCAGCTGCCGCTTAATTCCCATATTCAACCAGTACATTTCCCGCAAAACCGCTGCTCTGACGCAGCGGCAAGCGAAATAGTTTCCGCAAGGTTAATATAAGCTCGATTAAGCTTTCTCTATACACTTGCGGATGACCCGCTTTATGTGTTTTGCGAGATCTGCGGAACGCTTTCTCAGCTGTTGCCTCTGAGATGTAAACAGAGATATTCCCGCGTGCTGCCAGAGCTTTGTTGTACTCTGAGCAATTTATTATTGTTTTATTGGACTTAGGAGCGCTTTTTTTGCTGTTATTCTTTTGAGCACAGTGTTTATTTTTGTTTTCATATACTAAAAGTATACGCTGCTCACCTTCTTTTTGTCTCCTAATTGTGCAACAAGACCACATCAATGTCTTCATTCTTGACTTTGGCAGGTTTATAGCGGAATATGTTTTAAGGACAAAACGGTTTCTATAGAGGCAGATGGGGATAACATGCTGCTAGATTGCCGCAGGTTATCCGAAGTTTTTATCGTTACTAAATATATTAATAAAAACGATAAATTTCTGGAAGTTTTAACAGATTACTGTCCAAATGACAGATATGATTTTTTGGAAAACTTAAAGAAAATGACGGAAGCCAACAAAAAAATGTTTCCAGAGGTAAAAGATTTTTTCTATACACCACAGTTTTTAGAAGAGGAACAAGCTAAAATAAAACGCGATCATGGGGGCGAGCTTAAGAAATTGCCTCAAATGGCACAAATGGCCAAAGATATTGTCTATGAAGAAGAATATAATTCTCTTTATAAAACAACTTCAAAGTTATTACATTTTTGCCCTTTTAGCCTTAACGGAGATATGCTTTTGGAAACTAAAGATGAGAAATTTAATTATTTTAAAAGAATTGGATTTAATATACGAGAAAACCAAACTAAAAAATTTATAAATTAATTAGTTTCATAACAAGAATCTGTAAATAAAGAAGCTAATAAGATAATTTTTTAGGAAATCAGTATGGCAGACTATAAAAATCAACATTATGTTCCGAAATGGTATCAGAGAAAATTCATTCCAGATAACAAGGGCGAATATTGGTGTTTGGACTTAAAACCAACGATAATAAAGCACCCTGATGGAAAAGAGGAGATAAAGGATATATCTCGTAAGAGCGTTAAAGATTGTTTTTCAGAAGATTTTTTCTATAAAAACGTATTGTTTCGCGATCCTAATTTTTTAGAAAAAGCATTTTATGGCAATGTAGATGATAAAGGAGCAAAAGACATTCAAACACTATTTGATCCATATGGAGTAGGCTCTAATGACCGTTTTCTAGATTTCTTAGATTTTTTGGATACATTAAGATTTCGAACTCCAAAAGGGACTGAATTGGTAAAGAGATATCGTTTTCCTAATCAAACAGGGCGAATTTCTTTGAATGATATAATTTTGGATACCATACGGCGCATAAGAGGAATGCATCAAACAATGTGGATTGAAGGCGTTTGGCTCTATTTATCTGCGGATAAAAGTGCTACTAAGTTTATAGCTAGCGATCATCCAGTTACTCTTTTTAACAAAAAAATAGATCTAAAAGATGAAAGCCTAGACATGTTTATGCTGTTGGGAACAATTCTACTCTTTCCGCTAGATTTAAATAACTGTCTAGTAATTTTCCACAGAGATTATGGGATAGACAGAAAATCGAATCCGCTACAAAGAAGAATTAATGCCAGGATTTACAATGGGAATCCATTTTTAGTCCCAGAGAAACTAAAAAATTATGATGGTCCCATGCGTGCGACAACAAAAGAATTGAGGGATAATGAGGTAATTGCTGTTAATCATCTTATAAAAGGAAGGGCCCACAAATTTATAACTTCTTATAATAAAAAAGATTTATTTCCCGAAAAGTTGCTAAAAGATACTGATGTAGCTAATATTGAAAATATCGTCCTGCCAGATCCCAATATGGTAGTCGGGGTTGGAGATTCATATCTTAGAACTACATCTGGTAAATATTTGAGGGTTGACCCTTATGGAAGACCTATAAATTCTGTTGAAGCAGAACGGAAATTAAAAGAGATGGAAGAAGAAGTAAAGAGGATTAGAAATAATAAAAAGGATATTGATTAATAGGGGTAAAACATTAGAGTATAACAAATTGTTTCAACTGCCCTTTTTATTTAAAAATTGAAAGATAAACACAGATATTTGGCGCAAAGGTGACTGCAAAAAAGCAAACAGAGAATTTAACGCTGTTTGCCTCGTATTTTTAGCCTAAAATGTAACCGAGAATTCTCTCCGGTTGCAATAGCTAAGAAACTCCGACGAGGTTTAAAAAGAAATCCCAGTCCAGAGGTGACTTTCTCTAAACCGGGATACTAAAGAACGGAGAGGGAGGGATTCGAACCCACGGTACCGTTTCCGATACACTTGTTTTCAAGACAAGCGCCTTAAACCGCTCGGCCACCTCTCCAAAATCAACTCTTAATATTTTACAAAATACGAACTTTTTATGCATAATATAAGTAGTACATTTTATACATATCCGGAGGAAGCTCATTATGACCAACAAATTTTTGACAATATTTTTATGCGCAGTTCTCGCAGGCTGCGGAGGTTTTGCCGTAAAGAAAAAAACTTCTTTGGATTATCTAGCCATTGGAGAGATGTATCACAAAACCGGCGACTTAAAAAAATCTCTAAACAATTTCAATAAAGCCGTCGAAACGGACGCCAATAATATAGAGGCTTATGCTTCGCGCGGCGCGCTTTTGTTTGATTTGGGCGAATATAAAGACGCGCTTTCTGATTTTAATATTGTCATCAAGTTCTATCCAAACCGTTCGGAAGCATATTCCGCAGCCGGCGCCGCTCTTGCCGCTTTAGGCGATTATATTCCCGCGCGGGAAAAGCTTTTACGCGCGCTCAAGCTTAACCCAAGTAATGTTTATGCAATATCTTCTTTAGGCGGGGTTTATTTCAGTACGCAAAATTATAAAGCGGCTATAGAAGAGTATACTAAAGCCATTAATTTGCAGCCCGTTGTGGAATTTTATTTTATGCGCGGCGCGGCTTATCAAAAATACGGCAAGCAAAAGGAAGCCGAAACGGATTTTAAGGCCGCGGGACTTAAAGAGGAAAATTTCCCTAAATTTTAATTACGCAGGCTTTTTTATCAGATATATTTTGACGAATTAAATCAGTTTGTAAAGCCGTTTCCCTCCCAGCCTTCAAGCTTTACCTTAACAGGTTTTGTAAAACCGATGTTTTCGCATCTCTTTATTTTGCTTACGGGTGTTTTAATACCGTTTACGCAAAACAAATTGCCGGATCCTCGCACAATACCCACTAAATAACAGCTTTGACTAGCCAGCGCCGTAGTGGTTACGTCGCTATTGCATTCCACTGCTCTTGGATAGGCACCAAACCCTCCTTCGTAGGTCATGGAAATTGTAAAATCTTTGCCTCTTAACGAAGGCATTGAACCGGAAACATAAGTATATTCGCCAAAGCCAATAGTAAGCTCATTGAAGTTATTAGTGTAGTCTCCGTAGATAAGTCTATATTCTTCTTCGGCCATAGCTAGGGCTTTGAGTATGGGGATTACTTGCGTGACTCTAGTGCGCTCCACTGCTTTTTGATATTGCGGCAGGGCAATAGCGGCGAGAATGCGGTCTTGTTGCACAATTAAGAGACAAAAAGAAGGTGAGTAGTGTATACTTTTAGTATGATCGAAAAAATAAACACTGCTCAAAAGAATAATAGCAAAAGAAGCGCTCCTAAGTCCAATAAAACAATAATAAATTGGTCAGAGTACAACAAAGCACTAGCAGCACGTGGGAATATCTCTGTTTACATCTCAGAGGCAATGGCTAAGAAAGCGTTCCACAAATCTCGCAAGACACATAAAGTCGGTCATCCGCAAGTATATAGAGACAGCTTAATCGAGCTTATATTAACCTTGCGGGAACTATTTCGCCTGCCGCTGCGCCGGAGCAGCGGTTTTGCGGGTAATGTATTGTTGAATATGGGAATTAAGCGGCAGCTGCCGGATTACACTACGTTATCGCGTCGAATGAATAAAATGGAAGTAAAATATTGTAATCGGATTAAACAAAGAAAAGAAAAAGGGATAGTACTTTTACTAGACAGCTCAGGCTTTAAGGTATTTGGAGAAGGAGAATGGAAAGTAAGAAAACAAGGTATAGGGTACAGGAGAACGTGGAGGAAAACGCATATAGCCGTAGAGCATGGAAGCAGAGGTTAGTAAACACAAAAGCAAAAGTACACGATAATACGCAAGCAGGAGCATTAATAGAGCAGGCGAAGGAAATGGAATAGAGTTTATAGCGCCGCCGCATAGGAATGCTGCTGAACATATAAACATGTACCACTACCAGATATACGATAAGGCAAAGTGGGCGGAGCGCAACGCGGTAATACGCAGATGTGAAGAGAACGGAGTAGAGGGAGGGAAAAAAGAAGCAGGATATCAGCGCAGGAGTATAGTGGAAAATAGCTTTTACCGCTTACAGAGGATATTTGGGAGCAGTCTAAAATCTCGCAGTGAAGAGAGGCAGTATACGGAACAG
>JAIRMX010000017.1 GCA_031258375.1 Elusimicrobiota bacterium
ACAGAGGGGCTGTTTATTGCTCATTGCCGTCAGCGTGATAGAAAAGGCGAATGACGAGAAAAGACGCGGAACGCAGGGTTGCGCAGAATGATAGGAAGAGACAGGCAACTCGGCAATCCACACACTGACATATTTCTGTACAACGGCTTTTACTGAGCTTGCCTGCTAAATTTCTAAACAAAAAATAATATAACCATAAATAATATCCTTACAAATTGTTTTGTGGGGATATTTTTATTTGCGATTTTGTTTTGAGCGATTGCTGTATCATAAGTGAAAAACTTAAACCGCCGGTTAAAAATTTTCTGGATTGCCGCCCACTTCACATAAAACTATATATTTTGCGAATCTAATAGTGCCATTGTATTTTTATAAAATTCGGCCTAAAATTCCATAAAAGCACTAAAACTAGCAAAGAACTTAGAAGTTTTTAGTTTATATAATAAAAATATTTAAGTAATTTCTAAAATTTAGTATAATATTCACAGGTCGTTATATTTCAAAAGGATATATACTATGATAGAAAGGAAAGACTATTTGCAAAAATTAATCGGCTGGAAAGATAAGCAAGTTATTAAAATTCTTACCGGCATTCGTCGATCTGGTAAATCAACATTATTTCGGTTATATCAGGAATATTTGCTTTCTGCCGGCATTCAACAAGAACAAATAATAAATATAAATTTTGAAGACCCGAATTTTTCCCGCTTGCTTGATTGGGAAGCTTTGTATGCGTATATACAAAGCCTTTTAATTGCGGGGCAAAAGAATTATGTCTTTTTAGACGAAATACAAAATGTTAAAGATTTTCAAAAAGCCGCAGACGGCTTATTTATTAAAGAAAACGTCGATTTATATTTGACGGGTTCAAATTCGCATTTTCAATCCGGCGAGTGGGCAACGTTAATTGCCGGCAGATATGTTGAAATTCACATTTTGCCTTTGTCGTTTAAGGAATATATGACGGCTTTTAATGAAGATAGGAACGAAACATTCCAACAATATTTGAGATATAGCGGATTTCCTTATGCGGCGCAGTTGTTATTGCAAAATGACAATAAACAAGATTTTCCGTCGCAAATAAGGGAATATCTTTCCGGCATATACAACTCAATAGTATTAAAAGACGTTGGAGAAAATAAAAAAATAAAAGACGTTTCGCGTTTGGAAAAAATAATCCGCTTTATGGCGAATAATATCGGCAATTTAACGTCCATAAAAAAAATGAGCGACATTATGATTTCCGACGGAATGAAAATTTTTCCTCAAACGCTTGAAACTTACATAGACGCGCTTGAAAACAGTTATATATTTTATAAGGCAGGGAGATACGACGTTAAAGGTAAAAATCTCTTAAGAACACAGGATAAATATTATCTTTCGGACGTAGGATTAAGATATTATTTGCTCGGCGATGCGGACAGCGATACCGGCAGAGTTTTGGAAAATATAGTTTACCTTGAACTTTTAAGACGAGGCCTTAGAGTTTACGTTGGTAAGTTTGACGTTTATGACAAAACAATATCCAAAATGAAATCTACGGAAATAGATTTTGTGGTTGAAGGCATTAACGGGATAGAATATTATCAAGTGGCGCAATCTATATTAAGCGAAGAAACAAAACAAAGAGAGCTCTTCCCTTTAAAAATGCTAAAAGATAATTACAAAAAGACAATAATAACGGCAGATATTCCTTTTGTTAAATCTTACGATGGAATAGAAGTTAAAAATATAATTGACTGGCTTTTAGAATAATTCAAAAATTTAAAGATAATATCGTGGAGTTTATTACGGTAATAATTTGCTATACTAAAATTAGTATTAAAGTTGGAAAGTAGTAAAAAATTTTAGTTCGTTTTTGGGTGTTCTGCGGTTTAAGCAGTTAAATGCAAAAAATCGCGGGACAAGCTTTTGAGAAATCAGAGGCATTACTGTAACCAAAAACAGCTCGTTATCAAGCACAAAGCGAAAGGAAGTCATGAGCCTTTTGCTATGTGTTGAATGTTTCCCGCCAGTTTGGCGGGAAACTACGGCTGTTATATCCTGGGTTATACAGTAAGCTCAAATATAATGGCCGTTTTTATTGGACAAAAAGCAGTTATTTTCTCTCTTTAGTAAAGCTTGTCCCCGAGTGTTGTAATCGGGGAACTAAATATAAGTCGGAAGAGAGATTTAATATAAGCCGTTTTAAAGCTGGTATTAAATCCCTCGCCGCTAAAGCAACACTCCCTTGACAAAAGGGAGAAAAAGACAAAGAGGTAAATTATGAAAAACAAAAAAGGCTTCACGTTAATTGAACTTCTTGTAGTAGTAATAATCATCGGCATTCTCGCCGCCATTGCTTTGCCGCAATATCGAAAAGTTGTTATTAAAGCAAAAATAGCACGTGTAATGCCTCTTCTAAGAGCGGTTCAAGAGGCCGAAGAAAGATACTATCTGATTCATGGCGAATATACAAACGACGGGGAAAAATTAGATATAGACTGGACTCATATGATTCAATCACCATATAAATTAGAAATAGCTGGCACAGCGCAAGAGGTTTATACTTTTTATCCCGGTCCAGGATTATCTCGTAAATTTGAACATACTCAGACAGTTCCTGGCAGGTTCACATGTAATGGATATGGTTCCACATTGTATACAGAAATTTGTGCAACTTATGGAGAACCCATCTATTCGTGGACGCCTCATTATACTTATTGGTAATAGTTGTAATGTGGCGGGAGAGACAAATTTGATTATTATGGTACGCCGGCATTATTGCCAAAGTCATAAAAACTGTTTTGTATTAAACCGTTGTCAAAATGCCGTTTTGAATTACATTTTTCGCAATTTTTCCCATAGACAATAATATTTGCAAATAGTATTATTTAAAAAGAGGATACGTTAAATAAAAAATTTATGTATCCAAAGTAAAATCTATGATGCAGAAAAAATTAATATTACAAATTATTACGTCGTAGCGTCCCGTTTTGGATAAAGAGGCAGATTGCCTGTGCGTAAAGGAAAAATGGGCGTATTGCCGGGGCATATACAATAGTCTCTAAGCTGAACTTTGGCGTTTTACGGTATAAAGACGGTGTTGAGAATGGTACTTTTATGGGACTCCATCAAGACCCATGAATTAACCAGTCGCCTTTTCTATACTTTTACTGTTTAATCCCTCCTCCTTAAAACGATACTCCGTTTACAAAAAGGAAAAAACAACCTGCGCAAAAAGCTACCGTTTAATGAAAGAGTTTTATATATACTATCATTTTGGATAGAGAAGAAACAGATGCAGGATTTCTTCTTAACTTGAAAAACGTAAAATGAGTTTCCATAAAAGGGCTTTTTATTCCCCGATGAATTTACGCTGATAAAAATTTGCTAAAATTATTTGAAGCACCGGGAGTTTTTGTGTCCAAAATAATTACGCTAACGCTTGAAGATAATGTAATAGATTATATAAGCGATTATCTCTTTAACGCCAAAGGCAAAATTGCAGTTATAAGCGGCAATAAAAGGCCGGCTTTGTTTATCAAAAAAAATCTCGCGCAAAAATACGGCAAAGCTTTCGTGCCGCCGTCGTTTTTTACCAACGACGAGTTTATCGAAGATTATATTACCGTCAAAAAAAATTTTTCAAAAATTACGGAGCTTTCCGCAGCTTACGCGGTTTTTAACGCCGTGCGGCAAACCGCGCCGGAACTTTTAGGCGGACGGACAAGTTTTGAAAATTTTATGAGTTGGGCTTTTGAAATTTTATCTTTTATCGAACAGGTGGATTTGGAAAACGTTTCCACAGATAAATTGAAAAATATTAAGGCCAACGCGGAAATAGGCTACGCCGTTCCCGACGGTATAAACGATTTACTTAAAAATATTTTTAAAATCAGAGAAATTTTCCACAGCGCGCTTGAAAAATCGCAAAAAACCACAAAAGGATATTCCTTTCTAAAAGCGGCCGGCGCGGATTTAAACGAGCTTGCGCAAAAGTATGACGAGATTGTGCTCCTCGCTCCGTTTTATCTGCATAAAACCGAACTTCAAATTTTTAAAAATATTTATGCTGCCGGCAGTCTCAGCGTAATAATCTGCGGAGACCCCGCGCAATTTAATATTTTAGGCCGAATATATAAAGAATTTAGCAAATCCGCCGAGTGTAAGCCGCGCTCTGCAAAACCCGGATATAATTTAAATTTATATTCGGCCTTTGACGATCAGCTGCAAGCCGCGCTCCTTAAAAATCTCATCGGCGCGTATTCGCGGGAAGATTTAGATAAAACAGTCGTCGTAGTTGCAAAACCGGAAATGCTGAAATCCGTAATTTCCGAAGTGTCTGCGGTCACGGATTACTTTAACGTTTCGGCGGGATACCCGGCCGCTAAGACGGCGGCGTTTTCCCTTATCGGCGATATAATTTGCGCGCAGCTTTCAAGACGCGGCGAGTTTTATTATGCAAAAGACGTTATGAAAGTTCTCTCAAATCCTTTGGTGAAAAATATGAGGTTTTTTGCGGTTGCGGCGGTTTCCAGAATAATAATCCACAAAATTAACGACGCTTTAAGCCCGGATGCAAAAACGTCGATATCGGGCAAAATGTTCGTTTCTTTTGAGGAGATTTTAAACGAACCTTCTCTTGTCTCAAATATAACCGGCGCGACGGCAAAAGCTTGGGAATTTGTCCCGCCGGAAAAAATAAATAAGATATTAAAAGAAGTTTTTTCAAGTTTATTTGTCTCTTTTGAGAATATAAGAACATTGAAAAGATTTTCTGCGGTTATGCGGGAGTTTCTTGAGAAATTAAACGATTTAAGCATAGTTTCAAGTTATCCGTTAAATCCGCAAAGTTTGGAAATTTTATTATCCGTCTGCGACGATTTAAAAGCGCAAGAGATATCAAATATTGAATTTGAAAGCGAAGAAATTCTAAATATTTTTTCAGAACTTATTAAAAATAAGAAAATATCTTTGCCCGGCTCGCCGCTTAAAGGTTTGCAGATTTTGGGGCTTCTTGAGGCGCGAAATCTCTCTTTTGAAAACGTTTTTATCGTCGGCATGTCGGAGGGCGCAATGCCGGCTCTGCAAAAAGACTCTCCGCTTATCCCTAAAGACATAATGTTTGATTTGGGCATAGAAATGGCAAAGAGAGAATTCGAAATACAAAATTATCATTTCCAAAAACTCATTGCCGGCTCAAAAAATCTAAATCTGATTTATCCCGAAAATGAAGAAGAACCCAGAAGCAGATTTATAGAAAAACTTGTATGGCAGGAAGAAACAAAAAAAGGATTAAACCGCGTGCGCGCCAAAAAGTTTACGCTTGGACAAATCCCCTCCAATTTTGCGGGAAAACAAAAATTCGCAAAAACTAGTTTAATAAATAATTTGCTTAAAACCATGTCTTATTCCCATACTAAAATAGAAACTTATTTGCGCTGCCGCCTTGAGTTTTATTATAGATATGTCTTAGGTCTTGACGAAGCCGAAGAAATAGGGGAAGAAATTTCCGCCAGCCATATAGGCAATTTCGTGCATGATTTCTTCAGCGATGTTTTCCGTAAAAATATCACGTTTGAGGATTTAAAGAAAAAAGAGTTTGAAGAATTTTATTTAAAAAATTTTTATACCGCCTATGAAAATTCTCCGTATTTTAAATTTAGAGAAGATTCTTTTTTAATAAAGGAAGTTCTTTTGCGACGGCTTATAAACTTTTTGAATAAGGAGAGAGAGCGAAATTTCGGCGTAATTTTCGCTTGCGAACGGGAATATAAAGCCGAAATTTCAACCGCAAACGGACAATATAATCTATATTGCCGCATTGACAGAGTTGATAAAAAAGGCGACGAGCATATTATATGCGACTATAAAACCGGAAATATTGACAGTAATCTAGTGAAAACTAAATTTTTAAAAATTATTGAAAAATGTCCAAGCAGAAAAAACATAAAAACAGCTCTGACTTCCCCTGCCGCTCTTCAGCTCCCGCTGTATAAATATATATTTGAAAACGATGAAAGCAGTAAAGGCGCAAAGGCAGCGCAGTGCGCGCTCTACGGCGTCAAAGAATGCTGCTGGGAAGCTTTCCCTCAGGATGAAGAAATTTATTCCGCCCATATTCAGATAATTAAAAGTATTCTTGATGAAATCAACGGCGATTTCTCTTTTGAGTACGACGAAAACGACAATTGCGATTGCGCTAATTGCAAATTCTTTTATATTTGCCGTTAATAATAAGCGTATATATAGCCGCATGTTTAGGTTTCATTCCATAGGCCGGAAATTTTTCGGCAATATTCATTTGCACCCGATTTGTCGGAGCGGGTTACGAAATATAAAACGCCTTGCACAGTTCCGCCGTTGCTTACGCAAGGACTTTACTATGTTTACTAAACTAAAACAGTTAAATTGAATTTTGAGAATTAAGCAATATTCTCCCTTTAGTAAAGGACGCGTCGCTTTGGCGACGAGGGATTTAATATTGTTGTTTAAGATAAAACAAAAAGATTTCCTAATACGAACAAAATAAGATGCCCTCCCGAAAACGCTAATGATATGACAACAAAAAACAATACTGATGATATGATAGTTTTTACTTCCTTCCACCCTCACCCGCTCACTGCGTTCGCCGCCCTCTCCCGTCGTAAAAGGGAGAGGAAAAGACGTGGCAAATCCCTCGCTCGCTGGAGTTTAGCCTCGAATGTTTTTTTGCGTATGAGCGCTATTATAATTCAGATATATAATTTACTCGAGCAACTCCGCCGCATTTTGATGTCCCATTTTGTACGCTATTGCTTTCGTTGAAAGACCTTCTTTGTTTTCGTTATGTATATCCGCGCCGTTTGCGAGCAGAATTTTTATTATTTCAATATTGCCGTACGCGGCTGCCATCCAAAGCGTGGATACTCCTGTCTTGGGATTTGTTTTATTATTGTTTTATTGGACTTAGGAGTGCTTCTTTTGCTGTTATTCTTTTGAGCAGTGTTTATTTTTTCTATCATACTAAAAGTATACGCTGCTCACCTT
>JAIRMX010000180.1 GCA_031258375.1 Elusimicrobiota bacterium
CTACGCAAGGCGAGCTTAAAATTTTGCGCGTTATAAAAAAGCTTAAAGAAACTTCGCCTATGACTATACGGGCCACGTTTCTCGGCGCGCACGCGGTGCCGCGCAATTTTACCGGCAGGCAGGGCGAATACGTGGATTTAATTTGCGGGGAAATGATTCCCGCGGTTGCAGCCGAAAATTTAGCCGATTTTATAGACGTATTTTGCGACGAGGGATTTTTTACGGTTGAGGAAACTTCAAAAATGCTTGAATGCGGCGCAAAATACGGCTTGCTGCCAAAAATACACGCAAACGAACTTGCGGCTTCCGGCGGCGTTCAAATCGGCGTTGCGCACAGCGCGCTTTCCGTCGATCATTTGGAATTTACGGGAGAGGCGGAAATTGCCGCGCTTTTACAATCAAAAACTATGCCGACTTTACTTCCGGGCGCCGCGTTTTTTCTGGGGATGAAATACCCGCCTGCGCGCGAAATGATAGACTCCGGACTTGGAGTTGCCCTTGCGACGGATTATAACCCCGGCTCTTCGCCCTCTGGAAATATGAAGTTTATACTTTCGCTTGCCTGTATTAAAATGAAAATGACCCCGCAGGAAGCTATAAACGCCGCCGCGCTTAACGGCGCTTACGCTATGGGTTTGCATAAAACACGCGGTTCGATTACCGTTGGCAAACGCGCGGATTTATTTATTTCCAAGAAAGTTCCGTCGTTAGAATTTTTGCCTTACTCTTATGGCACCTCGCTTACGGCTAAAGTAATTTTAGGAGGCAAAACGGTTTTTGAAGCATAAGCTAATTACTGCCTGCGTTTAAATCCGCAGATGAATATTCCACTCTGTTTTATACGGATATAACTATGCGTAAAATGCTACAATCATTTTAAAGGTAAATTTACGGTAAAAATAAAAAAATGTTAAAAATTTGTAATATTTTTATTTCGTTTGTTTTTGTTTTTACGTACGTACTGTACGCGGCGGAGAGTTCATTGCCCGCTTCCAAACAAAGCGAAATATTAAATAATTTGGCCGCTTGGGATAAAAACCTTAAAACGCTTCGGCTCGATTACGAGCAAAGCACTGCTTTTGAAGATACTTTGATATCTTCTTCTTTGGGACGCATTTATAAAAAAGACAATAATATCAGAGTTGACATTCTGGAAAACGGCATTATCGGCCAAAGCGCGCTTACGGATAAAAAAACAATTCAAATCTTAGACGGCAAAGGCAAAAATATCACAACTCTTTCTTGGCGCGAGTGGTATGACGCGCAGCCCAATAAAGTTTTGTTTGATTTCGGCAATTACGGCAAGCTTCTTAAAACGCATAAAGTAAAAGAACTAATAAAAACTGAAGCGGGCTATAAAATAACTCTTGTCCCGGCGCAGGAAGAGCCGCAGTACGAACTTGAGTTTATTCTTGACGTCGCGGATTACTTTCCGCTGGAGATTTCAATTTCCAGCGAAGGCGTAAAAACGCGAACCGCGCTTAAGAACACTGTAAAAAACACCGAGCTAAAGAGTAAAATATTTAAAGATAGCAAATAAAAGTATTTTTGCAAATACATTCTGAACGAAGTTAGGAAATAAATATTTATGACCGCGTTGAACAGAAACGAACAAAAAACTTTGGGAAATATCAAGTCAACCGAATATATGAAAAAAACCGTTGATTTGATTGAAAATTTTGTTAAAAATCATAAAGGCAAAAATAAGGGGATTGCTTATTTGGCGGTATTTGATGAAGTTTTCAGAATTCTGAATGAAGCGAAAACTTCTGTCGATACGTATTTAAAAAAGCGGAAAATAAAGGGTGAAATAAGAGATGAAAAGCAGGCCTTGAAATCTATTGCGGGAAATTCTTTTTCTCTTGCTTTGGTTTATATTTTTTTAAAAAACAAAGAATGGGGAAATATCAACGCAAATATTTTCGTCACAAGTAGACCTTCCGAAGTACCTTCGTTTGATAAAGTAGCAATTATAAATGTTGATGGCGAAACGCAAAAACCTGATTGCGATTTGGTTATATATTCTTTAGATAAAGATAAAATGTTGAAAAAGTGCATGATTTTATCACTAAAAACTTCTTTGCGAGAACGAGCAGGACAAACTTACAAATGGAAGCTTTTGATGGAAATCGCCACCTCTGACAATTCGATTAAAGAAAAATATCATATTGAATATAACCCTCCAAAAATACCTCTGATAGCTTTTGCAACGGTCAATTTCTATAATGAAATTAATAATCCGCAGCACAGAGGGATGTTTAAGTTTTTCGACAAATCATTTATCGCAAAAAATATAGACGCAGATTTTATTGTAAGAATGTCAACTTTGCCCAATTATATAAATGAAAATTTATGAAATATTCCGTTATCAGAAATCCAAAATACGATTATACAGGACAGTCATATTCGACTGTTTACCCTAACTTGCACAAATATCCCGCAACAATGCTGCCTCAAATTGGTATTGATGTTCTAAAAGAATTGAATGTGAAAACGGGCAAATTGCTTGATCCTTATTGCGGATCCGGTTCTTCGTTTGCAAGCGGTTTGGAATGCGGTTTAAAAGAAATGTACGGGTTTGATATAAATCCTTTGGCAGTACTGATTTCTACGGTTAAGTTTACCAAAGTTTGTGTTAAGGATTTGATCGAAACAAGAAAAATTTTTAGGAACAATTTATATGAATTGTTGAAAGAAGAAAATAATATTCAAGAATTACCTCGTCCGCAAATTACCAACGTTGATTTTTGGTTTTCAAAGAAAGTCATTGAAAATCTGACAGTCATTAAATACGAAATTGATAGAATTAACGATAAGAACATCAGAAATTTCTTTTTGATTCCATTTTCTGAAACAGTCCGTGAATGTTCTTATACGCGTAATAACGAGTTTAAATTGTTCCGTATGAAATCTGGAGATTTGTTAAATTTTAATCCCGATGTAATAGGTATTTATTTTAAAAAATTTGACGATGCCTTGTTTTTATATTCAAATTATTACTATCCAAAATTGGGAAAAGAAACAAGCGTTAACGTCCAATACTCCAAATTCCAACCGCAAGACGAGTTTTTTGATGTAGTTTTGACAAGTCCGCCGTACGGCGATAGCATGACAACTGTTGCTTATGGCCAATTTTCCGTTCTATCTAACGAATGGTTAGGCATTGATTATGCGCGGAAAATTGACAGAATGTTGATGGGTGGGGAAAAATTAAAACAAAATCTGAACAAAGGTGTTATTGGAGATTATATTTCGCAAATAAATAGGATAGACTTTAAACGCGCGTTGGAAGTATCTGCTTTTTATAATGATTTGGATAACTCTATAAAAAAAGTCGCAAGCAGTATAAAAAAAGGTGGCAAATCTGTTTATATTGTCGGCAACCGTACTGTAAAAAACGTTCAACTCCCAACCGATCAATTTATCGCTGAAAAATTTGAAGAAAA
>JAIRMX010000039.1 GCA_031258375.1 Elusimicrobiota bacterium
GTTTACCGCCCGAAGGCGGTAAACACTCGGCACACAACATCAAAAGGATCAGTTTTGACATTGTGCGCCTGATAACGAGCTGTCTTTGGATCAGAAGTGCGCTTTTGATTTCTCAAAAGCTCTCCTTGTTCTTCACAAGGTTCCAAAAACAGAATCAAATTTTTATAAGCCGATTATTTTTTATTCTTCTGTCACCCTGAACCCCGTATTAAAACCTTACGTGGCAAGTTTATTCTTCTGTCACCCTGAATTCATTTCAGGGTCTGTCGTTTACTACAGATGCTGAAACAAGTTCAGCATGACAATTTGTTGTTTTCTTTGTCATCCTGAATTTATTTCAGGATCTGCCTTTTATTACTACAGATGCTGAAACAAGTTCAGCATGACGGCTAAAAAGTGTAATACGGGGTCAGCATGACGAATTTATTGGTTTCGGCTTACATATAACAACCGTTTGCTTCTTTGTCGCTTCATTACTAACCTCAATGCTAAAACTATTTTAGCATAAATGTTTTAATTTTGCACAAGTCTTTTTCAAAAGTTTTTCATTGCCCGCTTCCTATTAAGGATAGCCGTAATGTCCAAAAAATTAACGGCTATGGAGTTTTCTTTAATGGATTAATAAATGCGACGAATCCGCAGCTTTTTAACATAATCGAGTTATGCGCGGGGTTTTGCGACGCGTTTATATCCTTTGGCCTCTATTATTTTGGCTTTAAAAATTTCTCCGCTTTTTACAGGTTTTGAAAATATAACGGCGCCGTCGATATCCGGCGCGTCCTTATACGTGCGCCCGAAGGTTTCTCCGTCGCTTATAACCTCAACGGTTTTACCTATCGCCGACTTATTAATTATATCTATAACCTTGCTTTGGACTTTATTAAGCCGCTCGGCGCGTTCTTTTTTTACGCGGGCTGGAATTTGCCCTTTCATATCGTAAGCGGGAGTGCCGCTCTCGCGGTGATATTCAAATACTCCCACGTTGTCAAAGCGGTAATTTTCCACAAATTTTTCAAGTTCTCTAAAGTCCGCTTCGGTCTCGCCCGGAAATCCGACGATAAAATTTGTGCGCAGCGCGATATCGGCCACCGTCGTTTTGAGCATATCCAAAACTTTCTTGATATCGTCCGCGCCGCAATGACGTCTCATATTTTTTAAAATGGATTCGGAGATATGCTGCAGAGGCATATCGAGATAATGAAAAATTCTGTCGGTAGAGGCCATAAGCAGCGCAAGCTCTTTTGTAACGCGGTGCGGATAAACGTACATTATGCGCAAACGCCGCAAATCTTTTATTTTCAGCAATTTTTTGAGAAGCGGAACAAGCCGAGGTTTGCCGTATAAATCCTGCCCGTAAGAAGTAGTGTCCTGCGCTATCAGCGAAATTTCTTTTACTCCGTTTTGCGCCATAATTTTGGCTTCGGCCAAAACCTCTTCCATTGTTTTCGAACGGTATGCGCCGCGGATATTGGGTATCGCGCAGTAAGCGCAGCGGTTGTTGCAGCCGTCGGCAATTTTAAGATACGCGCTGTGAGGCAGAGTAAGGCTCATTTTATAGCTCGGCATATAAAGCCGGTTGCCGATAGGTTTGATAAATTCTCCCCGCTTATCTATTATAGTTTCAATATTTTCCTGCTGCGAAATAGAAAACACCAAATCCAAATCGGGAAATTCCTCTTTTATATTCTCTTTCAATCTCTCGACCATACAGCCCGTTACGGCAATTTTCTTTACAATGCCTTTCTCTTTAAGTTTTAGCGCGGTTCTTATATTTCTGCGCGCTTCGTTAATAGCGGAAGACAGAAAACCGCAGGTGTTAATTATTATAACGTCGGCTTCCTGCGGGGTAAAGACAAGTTTGCTTCCCGCGGCCGACAGCCGCGCGGAAAAATCTTCGCTGTCGGTCAAATTTTTAGGACAGCCTAGACTTATTAAATAAAAGTTCATATTTACATTATATAAATTACAAGAATAAAACCCCGCATCGAAAGCGGCGTTTTTGCAGTCGCAGCCAAACTTAATTTATTTCTGCAGTTTCTTCTTTTGACGTATTGCCGAAATACAAACCGGTATTCCGACGGCAAAAAATATTATTGCCATCAACAGATATTTTATGCCCGCCGCATAAATAAGCCACGCGGAATAAATAACGGCCATTACGGCGGTAAGGCAGGCTTTGTTTTTCGATATTCCAAAACCCGACGGGAAACGTTTTTTAGACGATATTTTATAAAGATACGCGCTTGTTAAAAGATACACCGGCATAACCATTACGCCCGTAATGCTGAGCATAAGATTCCAAGCATTCTCCGAGAAAAAGGCGAAAATAAGCGCGCCTTGCATTGCAAGCGTCGTAACAAACAGCGAAAAAGAAGGCGCGCCCTTATTATTTTGTTTTTGGAATTGCGCGGGAAAATACGCGCCCGCTCTGCTTGCCGAAAAGGGCAATTCTACCGCCACTATCAGCCAAGCCAAAAATGCAAACAGAACCGATACGATAAGGCCTATAATCATAATAAACGCGCCCGGTTTGCCGATTATGCTTTCAAGTATGCCCGCGGTTGAAGGATTTGCAAAATCCGCTATGGTTTGCCTGTCTAAAATGCCAAAGGGCAGCAGCGATATAAGTATATAAATAACCAAACATATGATGAACCCAAAAAACGTGGCTTTGGAAATATCGCCGCTTTTATTTGCCCTGTCGGACAGCGCGACTGCCGTTTCCACGCCGATAAAGCACCAAAGCGTTATAAACATCGTGCTTTTTATTTGATTTGGAAGCGCGGTTATGTCAAAATTTTTAAACGTCAAATTGTCAAACAAACCGGGCAAAAATACCGAGAGCTTGAAAGTTATAAGCGCAATTAAAATAAAAATAATTATCGGGATCAATTTAAAGAACGTGCCGATTAAATTTACAAGCGCCGCCGTCTTTATGCCTTTTAACGTTAAGATGCAAAACGCCCAAATCATAACGGTGGAAAGTATAAAAGAATTAATATTATTGCCGCCGGCAAAATGCGGCGCAAAAAAATAATTTAAAGATTCCATTAAAATAACGGCATATCCTATATCGGCAAAAACCTGGCAGAGCCAATAACCCCATGCCGTAAAAAAACCCGTAATCGGGCCAAAGCCGTCTTGCGCATACACATATATGCCGGCGGTCATATCGGATTTTATAATAGACAGTATTCTGAAGGTTTCGGCAATAAAATACATGCCTACGCCCGTGATAATCCAAGCTATTACGATAGCACCGACGTCCGCGCCCGCGGCCATATTTTGAGGCAGCGAATACACGCCTGAACCTATCATAGAACTTATTACTACGGCTGTAAGCCCCCAAAGGCCCAGCCCGCTTACGGATTTTTCAGTTTTACTCATTTTTTTAATTTTACGCCTCCTTAAATTCGTCACCCTGAGCCATGTCCCGTAAGAGCCTGCCCTCGAATGTTCTTTATCGGGGGTTGTAATACGGGATTGTTTCAGGGTCTCCCTGTTCGTCATCCTGAATTTATTTCAGGATCTGTCGTTTACTGCAGATGCTGAAACTAATTCAGCATGACGGCTAAAAAGTGTAATACGGGGTTCAGCATGACGAATTTATTGTTTTCGGCTTACATATAACAACCGTTTGCTCCTTTTGTTATTTTACTGCTAAAATTATTATACTACAAATTTATAAATTTTTGTAAAGAATTTTATAAATTCCCTGTTCGCTAGGTATTACAAAATTACAATTCCCAAAACAGCCCGCCGATCTTTCCCGTCAATGCTATGGAAAAAAGAGAAAATAAAACTACTAATTTGATAAAATACAACAAATGAAAAAAATCCGCAACTTCTCTATAGTGGCGCGCGCCGCTATACTTTTGACGAGATCCGAAGAGATAAAAAAACTTAAAGGAAATCATAAAACGGACGAAATAAATTCATAAAATGTTGACTTTTGCGGCCCAATAGTCAAAAATGGGCAGATTAAGAGTTTGTAATAATAAATTTGGCCTAATGGTCAAAATTAGTTCTGTTCAATTTCGTTTTACAGTGTTTCAACGAGTTTAATTTTATTATTTAGCCTCAGCCTCCAATGCGCTCTGACTTTGCTTTTTAACTGTCAAAAATACCCTTCGCAACTATTTGTAGTGGAGAGTATTTTTAACCTTCCAAAATTCCTAAAAGTTTTTAATTCTTGAATGCATTCTGTCTTTGGATTTAGCGTTATACACTGCCTTATTGTTTGTTTTTGTATTGCACAGGTACGTTTTGATAGTCCGTTTGCAAATACTCTTTTAACCCATTTTTGCCAGCTTTTAAAACTATAGCCCAATTCCTCAATTTCTTTTAGACATTGGCCTATCTCTGCAATTGTTTCCCATTTAGTATTATAGTTAATCCTCCAATCTTTTGCAAAAAATTTTATTTTATCCTCTGGGGTGAAGTTTCCTATGCTTTTCTTTAATGTCTTTTACGTCAACGTGCGTATAAATCTGCGTGGTATTAAGGCTTTCATGCCCGAGCATTTCCTGCAAAGCGCGCAAATCCGCGCCGCCTTTGAGCAGGTGCGAGGCAAAAGTATGCCTGAATAAATGAGGGTGGATGCGGCGCGCAATGCCGGCCAGCCGTCCCAGCGCTTCAATATTTTTCCACACGGTTACGCGGCTTACTTTTTTGCCGTCGCGGTTCAAAAATATTTCGCTGTCCGTTTGTTTTACGGCAAATTTTATTTCTCTTTGCGCCAAATAATCGGCAAGAATTTTACAGGCTTCTTTATGAATAGGCACAAAACGCTGTTTGCGTCCTTTGCCAAAAGCCATAACCCAGCCTTCTTCTATATTTACGTTTTCTATGCGCAGGTTTATAAGCTCGCTTACGCGTATGCCGGTTGCATAAAATAAATGCACTACGGCAAGCGTGCGCCACTCGTTAAAATTCTTTGGCGGGAAAGATAAAAGCCTGTCTATTTCTTTCTCGCTCATCTGTTGAGGAACCCTTCGCACCAAACGCGGCGAAAGCAAAAAACGCGTTGGATCTTCTTTAATAATTCCTTCAATCATCAAAAATTTATAGAAACTTTTCACGGCTTCCGTTTTGCGAAATACGCTCGAAGGCGCAAGCACGGGGATAGTTTTAAGATAATAAACATATGTGTCCAAAAATTCCGGCAGAACGCTTTGCGGCGCGGTATTATTTTGTTTGCAAAAATCAAAATATTGTTTTACGTCGCGGCAATATGCGGTTATCGTATTTTTTGAAAGCTGTCTTTCGAAAGAAAGATGGTTTTTAAACTCGCCCAATATCGCCATGAAATCCGTCATATTTTTCGTTCCTTTGTTCCGTCAATTAAATATCTGTTTTCAATTCCGATATTATTTAGGAAGTCCATATCGTGCGATACAACGACCATAGCTCCCGGGTAATCACGCAATATTTGTTCGATATGTTCGCGAGTTTGCAAGTCTATATTATTTGTTATTTCGTCTAATAAAAGCAATTTAGGGATTTTGCAGGCAATTGCGGCAAGCGAAAGCCGCGCGCGTTCCCCGCCGGAAAGCGAAGAAATATCCGCATCGACTTCTTCGTTTTTACGGAATAAAAAATCGTTCAAATGTTTGCGTATTTCGCCGCGCGTCCAATAAGGCGTTAAAGACGATATAGCGCCGATTACGGTTTTTGAATAATCCAAATTATTATAATGCTGGTCGAGATAGCCGATATCCTCTTTTTTAGGAATATCCCAAATGCCGGTTTTATAAACCGACGGGTCGCCGAGTATGGCGCGCAGCAACGTTGTTTTACCCGACGCATTTGCTCCTGTTATCGCTATTTTGGAATTCGGCTCTATGGAAATATTAATCTTTGTCAGTATTGGAATATTTGGCAAGTACCCAACCGCGCCGTCGGAAATAAATAAAGGCGAATATGGAAACGGAGCATAGCTTAAATTAAAAGACGGTTTAATGACTTCGGGCATTCTTAAATTGCGCAGCTGCTCGTTTATTCCGTCTTTGTTTTCGCCGATATCCTTAAACTTTTTACCGGCCGAAACTTGGGCGGCGCGTTCTTTGCCGCCCGCAACTATAGGCGCCCATTTTCCTTCGGCTTTCTTTTTCTCGCCGCTGCGGCGGCTTTTGGCCGCTATTTGCTGCGCTTGCATTAATTTTTTGTGCGTCAGTTTTTTTTCTTTTGCAAAGCCGGTTAGCTTATTTTCAAGGCCGGCTATTTTCAAATATTGTTCCCTTTTATAATCGTCATAATTGCCGCTGAAGATATTTATTTGTCCATTATCTATATGCCATATCGTATTTATTTGTCTTAAAAGTTCGCTGTCGTGGCTTACGATTATTAACGTATTGTCATATCTGCCAAGCATATTCATTAAGGATTTTCTGTTGCGAACGTCAAGGTGATTGGTAGGTTCGTCTAAAAGCAGCACATCCGGGTTTGCGGCTAATGCCGCGCTTAAAGCTTTGTTAAATCTTTCGCCGCCGCTGAGAGCGGCATAATCTTCAACTATTTGCGGCACGTATGAAATAACGACGCCGTCGGGAATAATTATACTGCCTTCCACTAACGTTTCCATTTTATTGATCGTTTTTAAAAGCGTGGTTTTTCCGCTGCCGTTATTGCCTATAACAGCGATTTTGCTTGCGCAAGGTATCGCCGCGCAAAAATTTGCAAAACATATTTTATGCGGAAGTTCCAACGTTAAATCTTTTAATATTATAGGTTTATGCATAAGAACTCCTAAATAATTTTACATAATTTTCAGGCAACTTTTTCAATTTATATAACGGGAAATGTATATTCAAGCGGCCGGAGCTTTACAATAGTGAAGAATAATATTCGTAAAAATTTCAAAATATTGATATAATATTT
>JAIRMX010000048.1 GCA_031258375.1 Elusimicrobiota bacterium
AGTGTAATCCGGCAGCTGCCGCTTAACTCCCATATTCAACAGTACATTACCCGCAAAACCGCTGCTCTGACGCAGCGGCAGGCGAAATAGTTCCCGCAAGGTTAATATAAGCTCGATTAAGCTGTCTCTATACACTTGCGGATGACCCGCTTTATGTGTTTTGCGAGATTTGTGGAATGCTTTTTTAGCTGTTGCCTCTGAGATGTAAACAGAGATATTCCCGCGTGTTGCTAGTGCTTTGTTGTACTCTGACCAATTTATTATTGTTTTATTGGACTTAGGAGCGCTTCTTTTGAGCATTGTTTATTTTTGTTCTAATCATACTAAAAGTATACGCTGCTCACCTTCTTTTTGTCTCTTAATTGTCCAACAAGACCGCCAAAATTAGCAGACTATTGCTTTATTTGCTAAAATTGTTTATAATATTTAAAAGCGCGATTTTGCCGCGCATAATCCCAGAAGAAAAATAAAACGCGCAAATACCGCCAGTAAAAGCAAACTTGTAAAAGGAGCTAAGATTATGAATATGTTTGACGATATAAAGGAAAACGGCCAGACGCCTAAAAGTCTGCCCGCAATAGCGATACGAGACGTCGTAATGTTTCCGGGAATGTCTTTGCCGATATCGGTTGACCGGAAAAAATCCATCGCGTCGATTGAACTTGCGCTTGGCGCTACCGGTAAATATATCATAGCGGTTTCCCAAAAAGCGATTGAAATTCAAGACCCGAAAGAAAACGATATTTATAAATTCGGCGTGCTGGCCGAGATTACGCAATCGCTGAAAATGCCGGACGGCAGCATGAAAGTTTTCCTGCAGGGTATCGCGCGCGCTAAACTTACAAAACTCGAGTTTAACCCCGTTGACGGATGCTGGTTTGCCGAGGCGGAGTATCCCGTTGACAATACCCCCGTCGACGCCGAAATACAAGCTTTAATGCGTCAAACGCTTGATCAGTTTGAAGAATACGCTACCGTTACAAGACGCATAGCCATAGAAGGCGTTTCTTTCCTGCGCAAAATTGAAGAGCCTTCAAAACTCGCGGACACCATCGCGTCAAACATAATAGTAAAAACGCAGGACAGGCAGGACATTTTAGAAACCGTCGACGTTAAACTGCGGCTCGAAAAACTTCTAAAACTGCTCGCAAGCGAAGTCGAAATTATTACGCTTGAAGAAAAAATTCATTCCAAAGTGCGCAGCCAGATAGAAAAATCCCAAAAAGAATATTATCTTAACGAGCAGATGAAAGCCATACAAAAAGAATTGCGCCAAAAAGACGATTTCCAAAAAGATATCGACGATATTAAGTCAAAAATAAAAAAGAACGCTTTGCCCAAACACGCCGCCGAAATCGCCGAAAAAGAAGCGGACAGACTTTCGAAAATGCAGCCTTTCTCGCCGGAGGCGACAGTTTCGAAAACTTTTTTAGACTGGCTTGTAAATATGCCGTGGACGGTTTCTACGGAAGACGTTTTAGATATTGTCAAAGCGCGCAAAGTGCTTGACGCGCAGCATTACGGCCTTGAAAAAGTAAAAGAACGCATTTTGGAATACATAGCGGTGCGCCAGCTGACAAAAAGCCTGCGCGGGCCGGTGCTTTGTTTCGTAGGGCCGCCCGGAACGGGCAAAACTTCCATTGCCAAATCCATAGCGGAAGCGATAGGACGCAAATTTGTCCGCATGTCGCTTGGCGGCGTGCGCGACGAGAGCGAAATACGCGGACACAGGCGCACTTATATAGGTTCTATGCCGGGCAGAATTATACAGGGTATCAGCAAAGCTAAAAGCAATAATCCGGTTTTTTTGCTTGACGAAATAGATAAAATGGGTTCGGATTGGCGCGGAGACCCTGCCGCAGCGCTCTTGGAACTTTTAGATCCCGAACAAAATCAGGATTTTGTAGATCATTATCTCGACGTGCCTTTTGACGTTTCAAAGATAATGTTTATAACCACCGCAAATTCGCTGGGCAGCATACCTACGACTCTACGCGATAGACTGGAGATTATAGAATTCTCCGGATACACGCAGTACGAAAAGCGCGCGATAGCTCAAAGTTATTTAATCCCGCGTCAGATGAAACAGCACGGGCTTGAAAAAAACGCGCTTAAAATAGAAACGCCCGCGCTAGATTTAATTATGAAAGATTATGTGCGCGAGGCCGGCGTGCGCAACTTTGAGCGCGAAATCGGCACTATATGCCGCAAAGCCGCAAAAGAGTACGTTGAAACAAAAAAACCGATAGAAGTGAAAGTAAAGAATATTCATAAATATTTGGGCGTGCCTAAATATTCGAACTTTGACGCGGAAGAAAACGGCATCGGCATATCCACAGGTTTAGCATGGACGTCTGTGGGCGGAGAGATTTTGGCCATAGAAGCATCTAAATTTGAAGGCAAGGGGCAATTAATCTTAACCGGCAAACTGGGCGAAGTTATGAAAGAAAGCGTGCGCGCCGCGCTTACTTACGCGCGCAGCAAAGGCTACGGTAAAAAACTCGATTTTGATAAAACCGACTTCCATATACACTTCCCCGAAGGCGCGGTGCCAAAAGACGGGCCTTCCGCCGGAACGGCAATATGCGCGGCGCTTATAAGTTTAATAACGAATAAACCCGTCAAAAAAAGCGTGGCTATGACCGGAGAGATAACTATAACGGGCCGCGTGCTGCCGGTAGGAGGCATAAAAGAAAAGTTTTTGGCGGCTTACCGCGAAGGCATAAAAACTATTTTATATCCGAAAACTAATGAAAAAGACGTTTCGGAAATTCCCGAGGAAGTCCGCAAACGCCTCAAACTTACAGCGGTAAAGAATATGGACGATGTGGTTAAAATAGTATTTGGCAAAAATAAATAAACTGAATTATTCTATAACAAGTAGCGATGCCAAGCCGAATGCCGTATAAATAGCTTAAGAGATAGACGCGCTTGGGCATATACATTCAGAGTTGTCATGCGGTACTTTTTTGAGCATCTATTGGGTTTGTTTTGATTACGAACATGTTTTGGTATAAGTTTTTA
>JAIRMX010000070.1 GCA_031258375.1 Elusimicrobiota bacterium
TCTTCCGATCTGATTTCATTTTCATTGTAATTGCAACAGCCATCATACAAAGCCCGCATCCCGTTGCGGCTACTACCGACGCGGCCGCTCCGCCTCCCGGAACCGCGCTGTTAGAAGCAACGGCGTCTATAAAACTTTCCGCTCCCGTTTCCCAGTTTACGTTTATCATATTAATTTACCCGATTCTAAATCAGAATATTTTTTTACTTTAAACATCTTAAGCCGCTGCTCGTCAATTCCGGTACGGCTGAAAAATACATGCTCTATCGCGTTTGCAGGCATTATATAAGAGCCTTTTTCAACTCCTTTGGGGTCTGATTTAACGCCAAGCCACATCAACCATAAATCAATATCGGTAAAATCTTTCGTTTCAAGTTCGGCGGCGGCTCGCAATAGTTTTTGCGCGGAGCCAAGCCCTGCTTCCGTTACGACCGCGCTGTGAAAGCCAAGCTCTTTGGCGGCGGCAACGTCTATATGCGTATCGCCAATCACGAAAACGTCGCATCCTTTAAATTGCGTTTTAAAAAATTTTTCGGAGTTTTTTACAGCCAGTTTTAGCATAGATACTCTCTCAGCCGCATTATCGCCAAACCCGCCTGCTGGAAAATATTTATCAAGCCCGAGCGGAGTTAGTTTTATTTCGGCCGCTTTTTCAAAATTACCCGTTGCAAGGGCAAGCTTAATATCTTTATATTTTTGAAGCGTTTTTAGAAATCTTTCAAGTCCTCTAAGCGGTTTATATTTTTTATTCTTAATAAGCGCGGCAACTTCGACGTTTAAAAGTTCTAGGTATTTTTTTTTAATTGCGGCAAATTTGGCCGGAGCGGGATTTTTTTTAAAAATTTCTTTGTGTATGTATTTGAAATTACGCAAATCCGTATTGCCTACGAGCGGGCCGGCATTACAAGCCGGTTTTACGCCATATAAAATTTCAACCGCTTTATTAAGCGAGTATACTCCGCAAAGCCCCGCGTTTATTAAAGTTCCGTCCAAATCAAACAATACTAATTTCATTTTTTTTCCTTTTAATAATATTGGTAATCAAATACGCGCCAAAAAAAGCCAAAATTAACCCGGCAATTTGTTTAAAATTGAAACCGTCAAAACCCGAAAAAGCGGAAATAATATAGGTTATGGCGGGATAACACAAAATCACCCCCGTCGCTTTCGATAAGTCCATATTGCGTATCGCTTTATACCAGCAGGCGTTTCCCGCGGCGTAATTTACCACTCCCATATACAGTACTATTAAAAACAATTTCCAGCCAAAATTGAAGGTTAAAACGTCAAAATCAAAATTTGAAAGAACGAGAGCCGAAGGCGCGCTCCAAACGCAGGCAAACATAGCGCGGCCGGCGCTTATAAACTGCGGCGGCAGATTTTTAGGAAGTTTTTTTGCAAATATATGAGACGCTTGGAACATCCACACGCTGCATAAAATTATCAAATCCCCCCTCCACATAATTGAAAAATTATTTGCAAATAAAATAAGCAAAACTCCGCAAATGACGAACGTCGTGCCTGACAATTGTTTTGGCGAGGGCCTCTCGCGCAAAAATATGGAAGTTAAAATTAAAGAATAAACCACTTCTATTTGATTTAATATCGCGGCGTTTGCCGGCGTGGTATATTTTAAGGCTATAAAAAAACACAAATAAGGCAGCGCGGTGCCAAACAGCCCTATCATGCAAAAGGAAAAGAAAACGTCTTTTTTAAAATATCTGCCCCACATTTTGTTTTTTGTAAGCCACGGCGCGAAAAATAAAACCGCAGCCGCAGTCGCGCTTATCATAAGCAAAGAAGGCGAAATTATCCCCACCGCAAATTTGCCTGCGACGGGGTAGACGCTTGTAACAAAAACGGATATCCACAAAGCCTGAACCGGAGATATGAAATTCATAATAATACATTCTACTATTTTTTTAGCCGCCGCGTGTTTCAATGCCTCCACTCGGATAAAAAGGCACTGCGGATAAATTTTTGATATAATTTATATCATTTTTTAAGTATAAGGAAAATTATATATGAAAAAAAGCGTTGCATTGCCCGCCTTATCGGTCTGTTTTATTTTTGCAGAAAGCGCGCTCTGCGCGCAAAGCGTTTCAACATCGGCGGATTTGGCCGCCGCTTTCAATAACGGATCCTCGTCTTCAATTACGATAGCTTCCGATATAACCGCAGCCGATTATCTTAATTCCCGCGCAAGCGATATTACGCTTAACGGCTCTTCGGGTATTTTGACTCTTAACGGATATAAATTCGTTTTTATGCCAAACTGGAACGACGGCCTCAGCGCGGATATTTCAAATATGCAAATTGCCGGCGCGACCAGCGGCGCGATAGAGCTTGGCGGCGACGGACAGGGCGACCATAATTATACGATAAGCGGCTCAAATTTTACAAATAATAAAAATTCCCAAAACGGCGGCGCGATTTATTCCCACGCTCAATCCCATGGAGGCGTAAGGAATTATGTTTTTACCGGCAATGTTTTCAATTTAAACTCCGCGGCAAACGGCGGCGCGCTTTACAATGCTTCCAACAATTCTCAGATGCCGGTTTTTTTTAATATAACCGGCGGCTCCTTTAACGCCAATTCCGCGATAAACGGCAACGGCGGCGCAATTTATAACGCCACAAATTATGGCAGCGGCAGCGGTTTAAACAACGGTTTTACCATAGGCACGCAGGCAAATAAAATTTTATTTACAAACAACAGCGCCCCGGTCGGATACGGCGGCGCGATTTATAATTTTGTAAACAATCCCTCAAGCGGCGGAACAAGCGAGATTAATATTTTCGGCGATTTTCAGGGCAACAGCGCCGCAAACGGCGGCTCTGTGGTAAACCATGTTGAAGGAGGCAACGGCTCAAACAGCGTAAGCGTCGGCATAGGAGGAAATTTTAGCGGCAACAGCGCGGGCAATAACGGCGGCGCGGTGGCAAATTATGTCGGCTTAAGCGGCAATGCGCCATACGGCGGCTTGAATATTTTTGATTTCACCTATGCCGATTTTACGAACAACGCGGCCGGTACGGACGGCGGAGCGATTTATAATTATTTTAATTCCGGAGGAAGTTCGGGACAAGTCAACGTCGGCGGCAATGGCATTTTATTTTCA